>JBJXEZ010000065.1:0-5022 GCA_046153695.1 Saprospiraceae bacterium | reverse complement strand
CCATGGATGCCCGACTTTAAGTGCGTGTTTAAAATTTAGTGCCGAGGCGAAAGCGAGCAAAATTTGTTTCAGGCAAGGCAAAATTTGCAGCCGTAGCCGGGTGTCTACGGCGAAAATTTTAACGCAGTATGAAGCAAAATTTGCCGCTTGCAGCCCGGCGACTAAATTTTAAACACGCTCTAATTATGGAAGATCAAAAAAACTGGAACGAACTCACGCCCGAGGAAGAGTACGTCATTGCTCGCAAGGGCACGGAACGGCCGTTTACGGGCGAATACTGTAACCACAAGGCTAACGGCCAGTTTGTTTGTCGCCGCTGCAACGCGCCGCTATACCGATCGTCAGACAAGTTCGACAGCGGCTGTGGATGGCCGTCGTTCGACGATGAAATCCCCGGGGCAGTACTGCACAAAGAAGATAGCACATTGGGTATGCGGCGCGTTGAAATTCTTTGCGCCAACTGCGGCGGCCACCTCGGACACGTTTTCCATGGCGAGCGCATGACGGCCAAGAACACCCGTCATTGCGTCAATTCGTTGTCTATTCGATTTGTGTCAGCCTAAAAACCTGGCCTTCAGTTACGATCGTCCTTGGCTGCTTCCCGTTTTTCGATGTATTCTCGCCAGAGTGATTCGTAGTCATAGGAGACATAAAACTCGGTATCGAACGCACCCCATGCGCCGTTTTCAATGGCGAGGTTCAGCCGGCGTACGCCACTCACAGGCACCTGCAGCACAACTACATGACCCAGTCCCATCGCGAGGGTCCATGAAATAATGCGCGTATCTTCGGGTGGAAACATATCCCAAAAACCTTGAGCCTCCAGTATCCGTCGAATTTCATACAAATTTTTCCCCTGCTGATGCTTTAGGATTAGCGTCACCATGACACTGTCCTCCATTGGAATTGGCATCGGCTCAAAAGACGGCCCAGGCGACGGCGGCACAGGTCGGGGTACAGGCTCTTGTGCGAACAAACCCAAAGGCAGCCCAAACAGCAGTACCAACATAAACCCAATCGTTTTTTTCTTCATCGTAAAATCTGATTTCAATAACACGGTAAATAATAAGCCGTAAAGATAAGGCAGCCCTTTTCTTGCGAAACTTTCATTTGCGCCTATTTTTGCCCCAGCCAATCAAATCCCTTTTAATCAGAAACCAACCAACTATCATGCGCCAACACCCTGCTGGATTGCCCTTCCTGTTTTTCACCGAAATGTGGGAACGCTTCGGTTATTACCTCATGATCGGGATATTTTTCCTGTACATGACTGATACACAAGCCGGAGGCCTCGGTTTTGAACGGGCCACCGCCTCGGATATTTTCGGGACGTTCATCGCCTTGGTGTATGTCACGCCCTTCATAGGGGGCCTGCTGGCCGACCGTGTGCTGGGCTATAGACGCAGTATTATCCTGGGCGGGTCGCTCATGGGCCTCGGGTATTTGCTACTGGCCATACCCAACAACATGACTACGTTCTACCTGTCCATGGGCGTAATGATCCTCGGCAACGGGTTTTTCAAGCCCAACATTTCGACCTTGTTGGGTAACCTGTATAACGAAGATCGCTACCGCGCTCGAAAGGATGACGGCTACAGCATTTTTTACATGGGTATTAATATCGGTGCATTGATCTGCAATTTTGTAGCGGCCTATCTGCGAAATTCATACGGTTGGGGCTATGCGTTTGCTGCCGCAGGAATCGGGATGTTCATCGGTGTGGCCGTGTTTATGAGTGGTTCCCGAAAAATGGCCCATGCCGACGTGCGCAAGGAAGTGAACCCGAATGAGGCAGGAGTCGCTACGTTGCTTTCATCAGTACTTTTGCCCGCTATTCTGACAGGCCTGTTGGCCTGGAACATACCCGGTAGTATCCTCGGCACAGACTCGAACGACGCGTTCATTTTCGGCTCGCTTCCCATCGTCGGTTTTTTCCTGTGGATACTATGGAAAGCACCGCCAGAGGAAAAGTCACGCATCAAGGCGTTGCTAGCCATTTACGCCGTAGTCATCGCTTTTTGGGCCGTTTTCAAACAAAACGGTACTGCGCTCACCACATGGGCCGAGTTCTACACCGATCGGTCCATGCCTGCTCTGGTGGAAAGCCCGGCCAAGTTTATGGGCATGGTGCAAGAGGTGAAAAACGAACCAGACACTTTCCCGATCTACGACGCGCAGTTCCGTACCAGTAAAGACTCCCTTACAGGAAAGATCGCCACGGCCGTCACCGTGCCACCCTACCTGTCGAACGTGCCTGAAGCAGACCGGCCCGCACCCGGGGAAACAATTCGGTTAGTTTCGACGGAGATTTACCAGTCGGTGAACCCATTTTTCGTGATCGTGCTCACGCCCTTGATTGTCTGGTTTTTCGGCGTGATGCGACGACGAAAACGGGAACCGAGCACACCGGCCAAAATGGGCCTTGGCTTGGTTATTTCTGCCTTGTCTACATTAGTTACGGTCTGGGCGGTATACGCTTGCCACAACGGTGCGGAAAAAGCCTCCGTTTGGTGGCTGATCGCGACCTACGGCGTGGTCACCGTGGGCGAACTGTGCCTTAGCCCGATGGGTTTGTCGATGGTATCCAAGATGGCGCCTGCTCGAATTGCCGGCCTGATGATGGGCGGATGGCAATTGGCCACCTCTATTGGCAACAAACTCAGCGGGATATTGGCCACGTTGTGGGATAAATACGATGACAAAGCCAATTTTTTCTGGGTTAATTTTGCCCTGTTGACCATTGCTGCCATTGCGCTTTTTCTCATGTTGCGGTGGCTAAACAGGTTGTTTCGAGAACAAGGAATCTTGTAAGTGCGCTACCTTGCGCAGCATTCACTAATCAACTTTTTTATCATGGCAAGCCGACATAAACTTACCTCCAAACCTCGCCGAAGCCAAAACGACAAAGCCGAATTGCGAAAATTTTTGGTAATCGTGGCCATAGCCACATTAGCGCTGATTGCGCTGGTGTATGTGCTCATCAAGTAGCGTGGCGCGGTGTAAATAACAGTGCCGCAGCGCCTCTTTTCGTATTCACGACAAGCGGTTCTTGTAGTCGCGGTAGCCAAATTTTTTGACCACGTCCAGATGGCCATCTTCGCGCCAGATCGCGATGGCGGGATGTGTCACGCCGTTGAAGGTGGTGGTTTTCACCATCGTGTAGTGGATCATGTCCTCGAACACGATCTTTTGACCTGTTTTTAGCGGGCTTTCAAAAGCATACTCGGCCATAAAATCGCCGCTAAGGCAACTGACACCGCCGAGTCGGTACTGGTTTTTATCGGCTGGTAGCGGTTCGGCATTGGCACCTCGTACCCGTGGCCGGTAAGGCATCTCCAGCGTGTCGGGCATGTGCGCCGTGAACGACACATCGAGGATCGCCGTTTTTATGCCCTTATTTTTCACCACGTCCAGCACGCTGGCCACGAGCACGCCCGTATCCCATGCAATGGCGCTGCCCGGCTCCAGAATGACCTGCAAATGTGGGTACCGAGCACGAAAACGGCGTAACACGCCGATGAAGTGCTCCACGTCGTAGTCCTGGCGAGTCATCAGGTGGCCGCCGCCGAAATTCACCCATTTCAGCGCGGGTAAAAAGGCACCGAAGCGCCGCTCGAAGTGCTCCAGTGTAGTTTCCAAGTCATAACTGCTGCTCTCGCAAAGCACGTGGAAATGCAGGCCTTCAATCCCGTCGGGCAAATGCCCCCGAAAATTCTCGACCACCTCTCCAAGGCGCGAACCGGGCGAGGCGGGGTTGTACAGCACCGTGTCAACAGGCGACCACTCCGGATTCACCCGGATGCCTGGACTGATCGGTTCCGAGTGTTTTTCCAGACGACGGCGAAAACGGCGGTACTGCGTCAGGGAATTGAACGTGATGTGGCTCGAATATTTCAGGATAGTGCCGAACTCGCGCGGCAGGTACGCCACCGAGTAGGTGTGCGCCTTGGTTTTCATCTCCTCGAAACACAGCCGCGCCTCGCCCAACGATGAGGCCGTGGCGCCGCTGAGGTACTGGCGCACAAGCGGGAAGGCGCTCCACATGGCGAAGCCTTTGAACGCCAGAATGATCTGTACACCAGCCTCGCGCTGCACCCGGTCAATCCGTTGCAGGTTTTTGCGCAGCAGCGACTCGTCGAGCACGAAACAGGGCGAGGGGATTTTAGAAATGTCCATGTCGGGTTGGGTTGAAAAATGACGCCCGCAAAGGTAGGCAAGCGGCGTTTGCCGCAAGAAGAAAATCCCCGACTTGATTTGACGGAGGGGAAAAACCGTAACGATGATTGGCGGTCCCGGCCTACATTCAATTCATCGCTCAACCCCGCTCTACCGCTGCAAAATCGAACGTTTCAACATCAAAAAGCCCCCTGTCGGTCATTTTCAGCGCCGGTATCACGGGCAAGGCGAGGAACGACAACGCCATGAACGGTGCCTTCAGGGCGCAGTGTAGCGTCTCCTTCGTCCAGGCATCCAACCGGGCGTAGGACTGGGCCAGTTCGTACCCATCCGCTGGACTCATCAGCCCGGCGATGGGCAGTGCCAGCACCCGCGTTTCTCCCGCGCCATCGGTAGCGCAGATACCACCCTTCGATTCGATGACAGCATTGACCGCCTGGCAAAGCGCCGCGTCGTCGGTGCCCACGGCAACGATGTTGTGTGAATCGTGCGCCACACTGGAGGCCAGTGCACCGCGTTGTAAACCAAATCCGCGCACAAACCCGATAGCTGGCGCGACAGTCGGCGCGTAGCGGTTCACCACAGCAATTTTCAGTAAATCGTGGGCAGGGTGCGGCAGCAACATCCCGTCCTGCAAACGGGCGTGGCCCTCTTCACTGCCCGTGACTATCTCGCCGTCCCATGCACGGATAACGCGCACGATGCTGGTGCCATGTCGGGCAATCAGGTGAAAATCGGCAGGTGATTTCGGCAAGGCCGCAAACTGGTTGGGAGTCCCGGAGATCAGGTGCGGGAGACGGGTCACACTGTTTGCAGCCACGCACACCCCGCCGATGTATGTTTCCA
>JBJXEZ010000053.1:0-4350 GCA_046153695.1 Saprospiraceae bacterium | reverse complement strand
CGTGACGTACAGGCTTTGGTTGAGCAGTTCGAACGAGCGCGTCACCGGGAACGGCCATTCCTCTATGGGCAGGCGACAGATGTGCTTTGCATAAAAATTGGGCATGAGCAATTCCATGTAGCGCGGGTTGGTGAAATCGCTCTTCGCTTCGATCGCCCGAATCTCCGCCAATACCGTCGTGTCCATTTGTTTAGCCAAAACCTCGTCGGCGTACTTGCCGTACTCGGGGCAGCTGGCCATCATGTTGGAAATGACGAGACCCTTCAGGTTGTCCTGGTACTTGAGTGCGTACTGCATGGCGAGAATGCCGCCCCAAGAGTGGCCGAGCAGGAAAAAATTGTCCTTGTTCAGGCCGAGTGCTTGGCGCACCGTTTCCACTTCCTCCACGTAGCGGGGCAGGTCCCAGTAGGTTGTGTCGTCGGGATTGTCCGAAAAGCCGGTTCCCAACTGATCGTAGTAAATGAACTCGATGCCCTCGGCAGGCAGAAAACTCTCCATGCACTGCCAATAGTCGTGCGAGCAGCCAGGGCCGCCTGACAGGAGCAGGAGTTTTATGCGCGGGTTGTTGCCGAAGCGCTTGGTCCAGAGTTTGAAGTCGCCCTTGCCGGTTTTCAGGGTAACGATCTTGGTGCCGCCGGTCTGCACGCCGGTGTCCGGTTGGGTAAAGTAGGTTTTTAGCGGATCGTTTCCCTTTTGGGTACAGGCGGCAAGCAGGCTCGAAAGCGCAAAAACGAGAATCCAGTTCTTTTTCATCGTTGAGAGTAGTTGGCGTGAAGAATAGATTGGGGCTTAGGCTGCCTTGCGCCGCTGCACCAACCCTTTCACGAAAGGCAGCCCTTCGGAAATGTTTTTGATGACGTGGCGCGTGTTGGGCGGGATGTCGAAGTAGTCGCCCGCGCTGAAGCGCACGACCTTTCCGTCGAAATCGCACTCGCAAGCCCCTTCGAGGATGAAAAAACTTTCGAGGAACTCGTCTTCGGTGTGTTCGTCCTCCACCAAATCGCTCGAAAGCCAGACCACGCTCAGCATCAGGTCGTCCGTTTCCTTCAGTACACGGGCGGCAAAGCCCGGCTCCTCGATGTCTGGTTGCACATTGGCCAGTGCTTTGTTCCACACGGCGGTGTCACTGTGGCGGTGGATAAGTGGCAGGTTTTGCAGGTCAACAGATTCGTCGCGCAGGAATGCGTCCAAAAAGTCCAGCACCTGGTTTTTCAGGCCCGGCGCGGGTTCTGGGCCTTGCGGGTATTGTTCCAGCGCGGCCAAGATGCCGTCAATTTCCGCTTCTATCTCCGGATGTTTGACGGCCATTGCGGCCACCTCAGCGGCCTCTTTTGGGGGCAGGCTGCCGAGGCAGTAGGCTTCGAGTATGCCGGAGGCGATGTATGTATTCAACTCATTCATGATTCAAAAATCAGTTGTTGCCGCAATTGCGACAGCGCTGCACGTGTACGGCTTTTCACGGTACCGAGTGGCAAGCCCGTTTCGTCGGCTACCTCCTGCTGGGAGTAGCCCATGAAATATTGCAAGTCAATGACCTGCCGGAGCTGAGGTTGCAGGCTCCCAACGGCATTTTCCAACCCGATGTGGTCGAGTCGTTTCATTTCGGGGGCCGGGCTTGCCACAGATACGGCCACATCAGTGGACTGGATCGTTTGTTTTTCCAAAAAATAATTGGATCGCACAAAATCCAGCGCCATACGTCGGGCAATAACCACCAACCAGGTGTAAAGGCGCCCTTTGGTAGCGTCATACCGACCGATATTGCGCCAGATTTTCACGAAAGTGTCCTGCAAAAGGTGCTCCGCATCCGACTCCGACTTGGTCACCTCAAAGATGATCGCATACAGGTTTTTGCCGTAACGGTCGTAGAGCTCGGCAAACGCAGGGCGCTCGCCTTGTTGCAACCGCTCCACAAGAGCCACCTCGGAAAAGGCCGGTGTTAAGGCTGTTTTCAAGACATATCGTTTACGGGCCAAAAGTACGGTTCTCGTTCGGCTTTTTAAAACTGCCCGTCTGCACCCCCTCCGCCAAACTGCCCACCGCCCAGCGATGCCTGCTCGTCCGATGGTGTGGGCGTTTGGCCAGTCAGGTTTTGCGCGATGAGCTGTTGCTCGATCTCCTGCAACAGCGTTTTGTCTGTATCAGCCTCGTAGGTGTACGCACTTGAGCGTTTTTTCAAGTGCCGTATGGAAAAATAGGCCGTTGCGAACAAAATAACACCACCAATCACAGCTGCCCAGGCCAGTGGCATCACATGGAAATAATACCGAAATGTGAAAACGGCCACCGCCACACAGCCTAACCCCACATCCAGCAGAAGGCGGTCTTTTTGGCGTAAGCCCCAAAAAATGTATGCTGCCGGGACGGCAAAAGTAAACGTCCAGAAAAACCATGGAAGCGGCACGTGATCCAGACCAAACGTGCCGGCAGCAGCCTGTTGTATCATCCAAAAATTGCCGCTGAGGTAAAACAGCACGATAGCCAGCAACTCAAGCACAGCCAATGACCCGTGAAAATGCCGCCAGGTATGCCGCATTTGGCCTTTTCGTGCAAAAAAATACACGCCTGCGGCAAACAACATACTCGTGAATGGCAAAATGTAGAGCGCCAAGCGGGGAATTTTAATGGCGATCAGCAGGACGATCGACAGCGAACAAACAAATACTCCTATTGCCATCAACCGGTCGAGATACCGGATACTACCTGCCACCAGGACGGGCAACGCTATACAGCAATACACCAGCGGTTCGGCGTTACCGGGCAGCAAGAAAGCGAATACACCGCCGAGCAACGCTGTTGCGGTGGCATAGAGCAGCATATCGTCCACACCACTGCCGTAGTGTCGTGCCTTGCCAATGGCCAACATTTCCAGTGCGACCAAGGTCAATGCCCCGGAGAAAAAGCAAAAAAAGGCCATACCGACTTCCGAATCTGGGCTTAAGATCAAGGCTAACATGCCAATAGCCGCCTGTATCATAATCATGGCGAAAATAGCCAGGCCGATGCGGATGAACACATTGGGTTTGTAAAAATAGGGGGGGTGAGCAATTTGCACAGCCATCCATTTTTCATCAGAAATCAAACCCTGCTCGTGCCACTCGGCGGCAGTATCGCGTGTAAGCAAGGCATCCAACTGCGTTTGGTCGTAAGCAATCATGGCGCGTCGGTTTTGATGATACGTTTGTAGTTTATGAGAAAAACAATAACCCCGGCGCAGGACACGATGAAGTAGAACAGATAGAAAAAGAAGTCTGCGGCGCGTATCGTGCTGAACAACACGTATGTGACTCCGATGTAACCATAAAGCACGGCGACGGTCAGGAAGTACAGGGAGCCGCGGGTGCGTGCGTACCAGATAAAATACCCGACTGCCAAGCACAGCAGGGGGAAGAAAATCACTGCCTGGCCCAGTGCCATCATACCTGACAGACAGGCGATCAAGCCGATATGCACGCCGAAGTTGAGGTAGGTCAGCGAAAAATGTTTTTTGAAACCACGGCGTTCGCTCAGAAAAGGCACCAGACAGAACACCGTGCTGAGCAGAACAGCGGTGTAAACGATTGTCGAGCTGTTAAAATCGTTGTGGGCGAGCAAGTCCTGCGGTGTCACCGTCAAGCCCAGCCATGATGCCAGCGCGGTGATACCCAGCGAGAGCACGCCCCGGTTGTCGAGCCAGTAGGCCAGCCCGAAAAATAGCACCATCGGTACGAACGTAGCCAGCCCGTAGCGCGTCCCAAAAATCTGGTACTGGTACTGCAAGTAGCCTTCCATGCTCAAAAAAAGCAGGCAACCCAGCAGCAGGACATAGTCGTAGTACGGTGTGGGGCTTTCTGCCTCGCCAAGTGTAAACGGTTGCCGGTGCCGCAAGGCATACCAAAAGCACACTGCGCAAGCTGCCCCAATCAGGGCGATAATGGCTGCATGGCCGATTGTGTCAATATTGTCGTAAATGAGAAACCCCAGTCCGAGGTTGAGCAGGAGGACCCCGAGATAAAGCAACGTTTTGAGTTCCCAGTGGAGTGAAAACGGTTTTGCTGACTCGACGTGCTCGATCCGGCTTGCCTCTTCAGGTGTAAGAAGTTGCCGCTCGAGCAGATTTTGTAGAATGAACTGGCGCATGTATTCGGTGTATTTCGGCCAAATATAAAGCTGTATTGGAAAAAATCAGGTGATTGCCCCAACCAACCATTCCCGGGCATCGCGCTGTCTATGGGTAAAAACTACTATCGCTATGAAAAAAATCATCACCGCAGGTTCGCTGCTTATCCTGTTCGTTGCGTTTTTGGCCGCTTGCCAAAAAGAGGAAAATGAAATTGGCCCGGCCTTGGACCTTTTTAAGGCCGTACCGGC
>JBJXEZ010000048.1:0-24293 GCA_046153695.1 Saprospiraceae bacterium | reverse complement strand
ATGGACATCCTGCTGGCACTCGACGTGTCGCCCAGCATGCTCAGCAAAGACCTGCCTCCCGACCGCCTGAGTTCGGCCAAAAAAATGGCCAACGACTTCATATCGCGCCGCCCGTATGACCGTATCGGCCTCATTGCGTTTTCCGGCGGGGCCTTTGCCCAGTGCCCGCTGACGAACGACCGACGGCTGTTGCAGGGTTTTGTCAATAACCTGCAGGTTGGCAGGTTACCTGACGGCACTGCTATCGGTATGGGCATTGCCACAGCCCTGCGCCACCTGAAGGACAGCCCGTCAGCCAGTGGAAAGGTCGTGATCGTGCTCACTGACGGCGAACACAACACCGGTCCCATCGGCCCTATTCAGGCTGCTGAAATGGCAAAGGCTCTTGGCGCACGGGTCTACACCATTGGCTTGGGCAAGAACGGTACGGTGCTTTCTCCTGTTCGCCGCCGCTACGATGGGCGCTACGATTTTGCGCCCCGAAATATGGTGTTCGACCCAACCTTGTTGCAAGAGGTGGCCCGACTCAGCCATGGCAAGTTTTACGGCGCAGATTCGCCCGCTGACCTGCAAAACATACACGCCGAGATTGACCGTTTGGAAAAAGCCAAGGTCACCACGAAGCAGGTGGAGCAAAAAACCGAACTGTTTTTTTGGCTGCTCGACGCGGCTTTTTGCCTCTTGGTGTTGGAACTTTTTCTGCGCTGGGGGCCGCTGCGGGTGATTACGGTGTGAAAACTACTACAACGGCACTACCAACTTCGTTACCAATCGCATCCCTGTTGCATCTGCAATCAGCCATACGGGTAAAAAAAATGAAAAGCGATTCATCGTTTTGCCTGGTTGGAGCCAATTTTGGCAACAGTGCCCGTTATTTGCACCCAAAATCAACAACGCCTGCCCGCTCTCGGTGGGCAAACATTTTCGAAACGATGCGAATACTGGCTTTTTTGAAACGGATTTGGCTGCTTAACTTCCTTCGCCGAGTGGTCGGTGCTACGAAATTTTTCAACTATCGGTACCTGCAAATCCTGAAATGGGGCATCCAGTCACGCGAGGACACTAACATTACCTACGACCTCACACCCGACAACATGCGCTACATGGCCTGTGCCGTGGCCGATGTTTTAGACATCGATTTCGCCACTGCCTGGGCGTATATGGAGGAAGCCCTGAGCGACCGGGCGCTGCACGACCATATTGCCGAAAAAGTGAAAACGTCGCCCCTAGGCATTTTTGCCGATCCGAAGGCCAAGTTTGGGAGGCGGTTAGGCTGGTACATTTTTGTGCGGGTGCTCAAACCGAAATTGGTGGTCGAAACCGGCGTAGACAAGGGCATGGGGGCTGTTTTGCTCTGTGCTGCCTTGCTCCGCAACCGAGCCGAAGGCCATCCCGGCCAATACTACGGAACCGACATCAACCCCAAGGCAGGTTACTTGCTGGATGGTCCATATCGGGAAGTAGGGGCTATTTTATACGGCGACTCGCTCGAAAGTTTGTCCAACCTCCAACAGCCTGTTGACCTGTTCATCAATGACAGCGATCACTCGGCCGACTACGAGTACCAAGAGTATGTGGCTATTCAGGCTCGCCTGCATGAAAAAGCCATCCTGCTGAGCGATAACGCCGACGTTTGCCCGGCTCTGCTGAACTTTTCACTCGAAACGGGCAGGCAGTTCCTGTTTTTTCAGGAAGCACCGCAAGACCACTGGTATCCCGGAGCCGGTATCGGAATGTCCTTCCTGCGTTCGGCCTTCCGCTCGCGTTCACACTGACCTGCTTAACTGATGCCCAATCTACGCCAGATTTTACCCGATCTTGAGGATGCGCTCCGCTCCGAAATGGAGCAAAAAGGCCGCGTTTTGCATGTGCCCGCTGGCAATATTCTGCTCCAAACCGGGCAAAACATTCGAAGCACAATCATCGTATTGGAGGGCCTCGTCAAACTCTTCCGCGAAGACGAGGAAGGCAACGAATTTTTCATGTACTACCTCCAGCCCGGCGATGGCTGTGCACTGTCGCTCATTTGTGACCGCTCGCACCGTTCCAGCTCAGTGACTGCCAAGGCCGTGACGGATACCACACTGCTCGCCGTGCCCCTCGAACATACTGAAAACTGGATGCGCGAGTATCGAACCTGGTACCATTTTGTAGTCGGAACCTACCGTAAACGCTACGAGGAACTGCTGGAAACAATTGACAGCATCGCGTTCAAAAATTTGGACGAGCGACTCGAATTTTACCTGCGCCGCCACCGCGCCACCCTGGGCACCGCTATCCTTGAAATTACCAACACCGAGATAGCCCATGAATTAAACTCCTCGCGTGAAGTGATTTCCCGTCTGATGAAAAAACTCTCGGAGGCGGGCAAAGTACGCCTGGTGAAAAATGGCATTGAGGTGCTCAAATTGTAACAGGCGATTCGGCAGAATATCCCCAACACGTTCGAATGCTCAACAATTCAAGGACTTCCGGCGTTTACCGCCCAAAAATGAATGCAATGCAAAAACTCGTTTTTAGTATTTTATTGACGGTATACGGAGCGTGCCTGTCAGCACAATCACCCGTAGGTATCTGGAAAACCATTGATGACGACACCGGCGAGGCCAAGAGTCATGTCCAGATTTATGAAGAGGGCGGCCAAGTATTTGGAAAAGTTGTTCGGCTCCTAAAGCACGCGCCCGACCGCAAGTGCGAAAAATGCCCGGGCGAGCGCAAAAACCAACCGGTACTGAACATGGTGATCCTCGAAAAAATGCAGCAAAAAGACGGTAAGTGGATATCAGGCCGAATCCTCGACCCCGAAAAGGGGAAATGGTACACATGTAACCTTTGGCTCAAAGATGGTGACCCAAATGTGCTGGTCGTTCGAGGTTATTGGGGGCCATTTTACAGGACGCAGTACTGGTACCGGCACGGCGAGTAGTGACCAACAGCAATCGCCGAATGCCCGGCTACAGCTAATCTTTAGTTATTTTGAAAAAAATGCCACAGGGGGGGTTGCACAAAAGCCGATGCCGATCTACCTTTGCCGCCGCTTTTGAAAAAAGCATAGTGCGTTTGGCCCATGGTGTAACGGTAGCACAGCAGATTTTGGTTCTGTATGTCAGGGTTCAAATCCTTGTGGGCCAACAAAAAAGAGGGTCGTCCTGAACATTCGGGACGGCCCTCTTCATTATTACCAAAAGCCCGTACCTTAGGCGTGTAAAAAAAACATCCCGCCATGCTCACCAACCTTTCTGCCGGGTACTCCATTGCCAATCGCTTTCTTGCCGAGTTGCGCAGCGCTGAGCAGCAACAAGACCGCCTGCGTTTCCGCCGAAACCTGGAACGTATAGGTGAAGTGCTCGCCTACGAAATTTCCAAAACCCTCGATTATAAACCCGTGGACGTAGAAACGCCGCTCGGCATTGCCACTGTGCAAATGCCCGCTGACCGTGTGGTGCTCGGCACTATCCTGCGTGCTGGCCTGCCCTTTCACCAAGGCCTGCTCAACTACTTCGACCATGCCGACAACGCCTTTATCAGCGCTTACCGCCGCCAACACAAAGACGGGACTTTCGATATTCAATTGGAATATGTTAGCTGTGGCGACCTGAACGACGCAGTGCTCATCCTCGCCGACCCGATGCTGGCCACCGGAGCATCGCTCTGCCTGGCACTCAAGCACCTGTACCGCCACGGCACACCCAAGGCGTTGCATGTGGCTGCCGTCATTGCCAGCACGGATGGAGTTGAGGCCGTACAGCGCCAATTTCCCAATGCACACCTTTGGCTGGGTGCCATTGATGAAGAGCTCACGGCCAAGGCCTACATCGTGCCCGGCCTTGGCGACGCAGGCGACCTCGCCTACGGCGATAAATTTTGACATATTTAACCAAGGGCAGTTACCCTACTCCCTGCGACGGGTTTTTGCCCGGTATTCCCTCGAAGTAGTTCCAGAAAAAAGCCATGTCGCGCTCTTCGTCGTTGGTAGGCCAAAACAACTTCGGGTCGAAAAAAACTTCCTTTTTGGGCCAGTTGAACGTACAAAGCGCGATAGGCACACCGGCCTGTTTGGCGATATGATAAAACCCGGTGCGAAACCGCTCCACCTTTTTTCGGGTGCCTTCCGGCGAGATGACGAGGTGCATGCGGTCGTTTTGGTGAAATGCTTCCACTGTGGCCGACACGAAATTTCCGCCCTTTTTGGTCCGGTCAACCGGAATCCCGCCCAGCCACCGGAAAAACGCACCAAATGGCCAACTGAACAGGGTATGTTTGCCGACGTAATTAGCCCGCATTCGACCAGCGCTGTTTACCAACACGCCTATCGGAAAATCCCAGTTGGACGTGTGTGGGGCTACTGCCAGAACCAATTTGGGCACATCAGATGGGTATTGGCCGGTGATTTTCCAGCCCCAAAGTTGTAGAATCCAAGCGCTGATTTTGGAAAACATAATGTGGCTGCCCGTGGGCGTGGTTGTTCGTTTATCGTTTGCAGAACGGAGCGCAGCCGTAGGTACGATCCAACACTCTAGGTCACAATATGGAGCAAGATGCCTGAAGTAGCCAAATAGCGGGCGGATTTTTTGCAACACTTTTTTAATTCACCTCTTGTACAAAGGCTGAATTTTGACGATATGTTGAAAATAGTACCTTTGCCACCCTCAACAGCGCACTATACTTGTAATCTTGTTTACATTATTTCCCGCCTATGTCAAAAGCATCAATTGCTCAAAAAATCCGGCAACAAGCGCCGGAAGCCCGCCAAAAATTTATAGTCAAATCTTTTGAGGACAATTATTCTGATCTGCTAAAAAAAGAACCTGCAGCCTGGCGCGGCAAGTTTCGCAAAATGGCCGAAACGCCGTTTGCCTTTTATCGGGGTAGCGCCCCACTGTTCTACGCTGATGTAAGCCGCGATACGGATCCGTTCCTGAACGAAAAAACGAGCCGAGTCTGGATACAGGGCGACCTTCATGCTCAAAATTTTGGAACGTACATGAACAGCAAGGGTGTACTGGTCTTCGACGTGAACGACTTCGATGAATCATACCTTGCGCCATTCACATGGGACGTGAAGCGGCTGTGCGCCAGTCTCGCACTGATCGGCTACCAAAAAGCCATGAGCGATGCCGATATCCGCGAAATCGTGGCGCAAGCTGCTCGTTCGTATGCCGGTCAAGTGGCGCGGTTTGCTACTCTGGCCGACGACAAATCATTCGCGCTCACGCTCGACAATACCAGCGGTCCGTTGCTCCAAGTGCTTCGCGACGCCCGCGCCAAGACCCGTCACGGGCTTTTGGAAATGGAAACCGAAATCCGAGACGGTGACCGGCGGTTCAAGAGCAACAAGGTCATCCTGCCTGTAGACGACGTGACCCGCAAAAAAGTGGAAGCAGCGCTGGCCGAATATTTTACCACCATACCTAAGGCCAAACGCCGCTCAGCTGTGAGTTACCAAGTCAAAGACATCGCAAACCGCAAAGGTTTGGGAATCGGCAGCGCAGGCCTTTCCATTTACAGTATCCTGTTGGAAGGGGAAACGCAAGCATTGGAAAATGACCTGATCATTTCGATGAAAATTGCCCGATCTGCAGCACCCGCACGCTATATAGTTGATACCGAGGCGGCAGCTTATTTCAAACACGAGGGCCAACGAACCACCATCTCTCAGCGGGCGCTTCAGTCTGCGGCCGATCCTTTTCTTGGCTATGCGACGTTCGAAGGGCAGGGTATGTTCGTAACGGAAATCTCGCCATATACCGCAGATCTGGACTGGGACGAGATAAATGACATGGACGATATCTTGCAAACAGTAGGTTACCTCGGGCAGTGCGTGGCCAAAATTCACTGCTGTTCCGACGACGACAGTGACCAAAACCTCATAACCTACTCCATCGAGCAGGCAATCAACGGTGCCTTGGACGGACGCGAGTCCGAGTTCGTGAATTACATGATCGAATTCGGCGAGTCGTACGCAGCCGTCGTACGCGATGATCACCGGTTGTTTATCGATGCATTTAGAAATCACATGTTCGACGGAATTTAGGGCGCTTATACGCGATCGTACTGGATCCAATAACATGCTCTCGCCAGTTGGTTGAAGGCCCGGTTGCCGCTGCCGTGAAGGAAATTTTTCAAAAGGCAAAAACTCCGGTTTTATACTTTTTATACTTTTTTGGCACGTGTTTACCCTTGGCAAACCCGTGCCCCTCTGACTTTTGCACCGTTCTTTTTTTCTAACACAACGGTCAAATTTCATCTTATGCTCTTGCAATTATCTGTACGCTCCTTTTTCCCGGTTGCCTTTTTTGTTCTATTTTTTGGTGCCAGCGGCACCACGCAGGTCAACCACAATAATATCAGCCTGACCTATTCCCAAAATTTCAACACGATGCCGTCCAACGGCACATCGCTGAATTTTACCAGCAATAGCACCATTACGGGTTGGTATGTGGCCGACAACAACGGCAATACTGCCCTCACCATCACATCAAACAGCGGTTCTGGCTCGGGCAATATTTACAATTATGGTTCCGCCAATTCACCCGACCGGGCGCTCGGCTCGGTTGGCCTGAGTGACCCGTTTAAAGAGTACGCCTGGGGGTTGCGCCTAAAAAACAACACCGGCCTTGATGCGTATTCTGTCACGGTTACATTCGTGGGCGAGCAATGGCGTCGCAGCACCGACCCCGAAGAGCACCTGATGAGTTTTTCGTACAAAGTGTCCGGAGCACCTATCACGACTTTTTCGGCTAACGAAAGCGGGTATTCCAAAACGCCCTTTTTGAATTTCATCAGCCCCCAGTATTCCGGCGGAGTAGCCACGCCGCTCGATGGTAACCTTGCGGCTAACCGCTGCTCACTGGCTTTAAACTTTAACGTCCACATCCCGGCAGGCCATGAGATCATGTTCAAGTGGTTTGATCGCAATGACCCCGATGCCGACCATGGACTGGCCATTGACGATGTAACAGTGAAACTTTCAACCCGTGTCATGATTACCGATGTGTGTACAGGCAAGATGCCGCTGACACATTTTATGAAAGGCTTCATTTTTGATATTCCGGACGAAGGCTCGAGCATTCCCTTCAACGAACCAACTCAGGCCCAACTCGATGTTTGGGGAAATGCCATTACCCAGGTCATGAACGCGCAATACTCAAATGCACGCTTCACCCTGGGTACCAACAATCTCGGCTATCGCATCACGAGCTATGCCCAAGCGGCTGAAGGCAATCTGCCCGCGCGTACCTACTACATTCTGACCAAAGACGGCCTTGGCGCAAATCACTGGGGGACCTATGTGTTTTCGCCCAATGCAGGAAAACCCTGTCTGAGTTTTCAGGCACCGCACCCACTCCATGACCAAAATACGGGCGAGCAGTCTGTGTATCTCTACCGGCAGTTGGATGCCTATCATTTAGCCGTCGCGGGTGCGCACCGGTGCCTCGAGCCGGACCTGACCGCTTGCACAGGCACCAGCGGCCCATGCCGGGAAGACGGGTTTAATGTAATCAGCGATCATGCGCACAACACAGAGTCGGTGTTTCAAAAAACCACGGACGTGATCGCAGATGCACGCCCGACAGAGCGTTTTTTGCAAATGCACGGCTTCGGGTCCATGACCGACACCATGCTTGTTATCTCGAACGGAACCCGCCTTACACCGGCCAACGACCGGGCCGTCCAACTAGGCAACGCTTTGGTGGCAGCCCAACCGACCTGGAAGTTTACTACCCCGCACACTTACCTAAACTTGAACAAGTACATGGGCCTCACCAATGTGCAAGGCCGCCTGCTCAACAACTACCAACCCGATATCTGCCTGTCGTCATCCCCCGGAGGTACAGTTACCGGCCGTTTTCTACACATCGAACAAGCCCCGGATGTGCGGTTGACCTCTAATTTTGCCATTATGAAAAATGCCCTTTCTGCCAATGGTATTTGCAATTGTGCCGCTCCTATGAACCTGACTTCCGATGAATCGGCTGGCGACCGAAGCCCCCAAAATGCAATAACCGGCCTTAGCGGACTGCATGTGCGCTACGGAACCGACGGACTGACGGCTTGCGTCCAAACGACTGCCCCAGAGGTTAATTTCCAGGTGACAAACATGGCTGGTCAGGTTTTGTGGGAAAACACAGCGCCTTCGGGTTCCGCAGAAACGACCGTGTGTTTGCCTCTTGGTGTGTACACAAGCGGCATGTACGTACTCTCCGCCACCACGTCCACCGGCGAAAGACAGGCAGTAAAATTCATTGGCTGGTAATTGGGTTTACCTATTTGTTTTTCGTTTACAGAGTCGATAATTTATTGATTGTCAGTTATTTAAAATAAAAACAGAGCCACCCCGAAACTCGGAGCGGCTCTGTTTTTATTTGAAATAACCTACTACCGGCCAGCTACCGTGTTGCAAAGTATCGATCAAGACGTATGTGCCCAAGCCAACGCTATCTGGCCCTCCGTGGCGGCCACTGGTTAGCCATCACGTTAGGTGAATACGCCCAGACCGCCCTCTCAGGAAGGGGACTCATCTGGCCAGCACCAATTTCCGCGCCACCGCCTGCCCGTTGGCCACCAACCGGACGAGGTACATCCCGTCGGGCAGGTCGCCAAGGCCGAGGGGCTCTGCAAGGCGATCCGTATGCAGCAGATTTGATTGCCAGAGCACGCGGCCTGCGAGGTCAAGCACTTGCGTTTGCGCGTCAACGGCGTACTCGAAGTCGGCCAAAAGGATTGCCTGACCCGTAGTGGGGTTGGGCTGAACGACAAGACGGGCCAGCCCTGCGATCGCGTCGCGGGTAGGGCTGCTGCCTTGCTGGGGCAAGTTCAAATTGTCGAGATCGAAATAGAAATCGCCAGCACCCCATGTGCCCCTGATCCTGATCTGGACGGCCAGGCCCGCGTATGCACCGAGGGGTATACGTACTTTTTGCAAGCCGAGGCTGGGGGTATGGTTGTTTTCGTTTATCGTGTACACCGGCTGGAACGAGCCGCCGCAGTTGGTGGACACACTCACCTCGAAGCGTGTGCCATTGCTGAGAACGGTGGCCACGGTTCCGTCATCTTCGTAGTCCGTGATGCGGTAGTCGAAACGGAGTGAATCGTTTGGCCCCACAAAACCGACGCGCGGCAGGGTTACGGAAGAGGAGGGATTGAAATTGTACAGATTGAAAGCCAGCACATTGGAAATATTGGCGTGTGTATTGGTAACCGATCCTGTCGCAACCCAACCGGTGGGCAGCCCGTTTTCAAAATCCTCAAGCAGCGGAAGCGGGCCGGGCAAGTGGTCAACGACAAACACGGTGGCGGTATCGTTGTTAATTTGTTGATCGGCTGGAAGGATGGCCCAACAGCGCAGGTCAAATTTTCCGTCACGGCTGTCGAAGGACTGGTTGAAGGTGTACGGGTATATTGCATTCGGCGCCAGGCTGACAGGGCCGGTGCTTTCCACGACCGGGGCAGCGGCGTTCAGGGAATAGGCAACACCAAAGACCGTGACCGGTTCTGTACCCAAATTAGCGATCTGAACGGTGACGACGTCGGCGGGCAGGCCACAGTCCTGGCCATCGGCGAGGGTGCTTACGGCCACCGCGGCTAGGTCCTTGGCCACTGGTATATCCACGCGGATGTTGTCGATGCCTATGCCCTCCTCTTGCACGAGTTCATCGGACCGAAACGCGAAGCGGAGCCGCACATTAGCTACGCCTGCTGCCCCGTCAAGCAAGTGGCGAGCAGTGACCCAACCACCGCTGCTACCGCCCCAGACGTGGCCTAAGTCGTTGATAATGTTGTCTTCGTTGTACCAGTTTAACGGCTCGCCCAGCATACCTACTTTGGCCCAGGTGGCTCCGTCATTCAGGGACATTTCCAACCAGGCACCATCATAATCAGGCTCGGTATCGTAAATCAGGGAAAACTGAATGGCCGGGTCATCGTTGAGTTCGGAAAAATCGAAGCAGGGCGAGTTGAGATAAGCGATTTCATTGGCGTTATACAGCCCGCCCAGGTTGGTCACCCAGGCATTTTTCCCGCTGGCAGCGGCAGATATGATGGTTCCGGAGGGCATGCCGAACTGCCACGACGGATTTTCTACCAAGGCCGTGTCTGTTTCAGCGTACCAGCCGCCTGTCCACGTCTCGAAATTCTGGTTGTAGGGGGCGACGAGATGGTTCAATACGCGAAATACGATGGTGTCGTTGGCGCGATCCTCGTCGTCGGCGAGCTCCGTCCAGGCCTTGATCGTGTATTCGCCCGGGGCAGAGAAGTCATGTTTTTTTTGAAAATAAAGCACAGCGGCGCTGTCCTTGCCGAGGATTCCGGTGAAAAAACCGTCCTGTGGTTGTTGTACGCCGGACGGGATGCCATTCACGCTGTAATTGAAGCGGACAAGTGATTGCGGTGCAGCACCATGATTGAGTAGTCTTACCGTGATCGTTTCCGTGGCGAGGTCGCAGCTGTTTAGCGGGCCAAGTACGGCACTGATACCTACGTCGTTGGTGCGGTAAGTTTCGAATGACACAGGCCCCGCAAGCCGGCCGACGAGGCCGTTGCCACAGTCCTGTTGGACATAAAAATCGTACTTGTTTTTGGGCAGCAAGCCGGTGATATTCACCTTGGGCACAGACGAGTAAAGGGTGTCACCTGCGCCCGGAACAGGTGAGAAGCCGCTCGGGCCATAAATGACCGACCAGCCTATAGGCGGCTTGTTGCCGTAGGCGGGTTCCCACAAAACCCGGGCGCGGGTATCCCACACGTTTTCAACCTTCAAACTGCGGGGCTTGACGCAGTCCACGCAAACGGCGGTGGCGAGGTATAGCAGGCCCGCGTTCGGGCTAGCGGCCTGGAAGAGCAGATCATTATCGTTGTCGAAAAGGGAAAAAGATACCTCGTTGTTAAACTGGCCTGGGGCCCAGTTGAGCACTACAGGCAGGTTGGCGGTGACGGGGAAAGTGATTGTACTGTCTTTGCCATCGCCAATGTTGTCGACCAATGAAAACTGGTAGGTGTTGCCATTGTTGACGATCGTGAGAATGCCGCCGTTCCAACCGTCGCCAAAATCGTCACGCATGTTGAGTGTAAACTCACAGGTTTGGGCTTGGGAAGTTGCCACCCAAAACAGGAAGGCGACAAGCAGGAGGGGGAAAGGCCGGAGTAGCGTTTTTTTCATGCGAAAGGTGGATTGTGACACCAAAGGTAGGCCGCCTTGGTAAAACCGAAAACATTTGCCCCCGGCGAATACAGCCTAACCAGACTTGATACTCTTTTGCAGAGCGTGTTGAGTCGTCTTGCCCTTCATATCAACCAATTTCGGGTGTGGGCTTATCGTGAACCGTGCATACTTGATAGTTTTGCCAGCGGCGAGGTGCATACCCTCGTACAGTGTTTGAATGCTCAGTTCCGGGTAGTGCAGCGGTTTGGCGTAAATATCCTCGTTAGCATAAAGCAGGCGGCAACGCGGGTCTGCGGCCACCACGCCGAGGGTGAATTGATAAAAATCAGGGTCGTCGTGCTTCAAATGAACGAGCCCGCCAGCCCGCAAGGCAAGGCGGTATTTTTCCAAAAAAAAGGCTGACGTAAGGCGGCGATTCTCCTTGCTGGCACGCGGGAATGGGTCGGGGAAAGTGATCCAGATTTCGTCCACTTCGCCTGGTGCAAAGAAGTGGTCAATGATCTCAATGCGGGTACGCAGGAAAGCGACGTTGGCCAGGTTCTCTTCTATGGCGGTTTTGGCCCCTTTCCAGATGCGGTTGCCCTTCACGTCAACGCCGATAAAATTTCGCTCCGGAAACTGCCGGGCAAGTGCCACGGTGTACTCGCCGCCGCCACAGGCCAGTTCGAGTGTGATTGGGTTGTTGTTTTGGAAATGCTGGCTGTTCCAGCGGCCTTTCAATTCCACGGGCTGCATACCTGCTCCCACGAGGGATGGCGCCTGCACGTTGTAACATTCGTACACGTTGGGGAATGAAAGTACTTCGGCGAACTTGCGGAGTTTGTTTTTTCGACCCATTCGGCAAAGGTGGGGCGAATGGCGAAAAACTGGAAAGGTTTTGTGTCCGCTCTAATCTACAACACCGAATTCTCTACGAACGATAGGCATTCCGGGTAATCGGTAGTGAAGTGTAGCCCCCTGCTCTCGCGGCGGTGCGTGGCCGAGCGGGTGATCAGGTAGGCGATAGTAATCTGGTTGCGCAGCTCCATCAGTTGGGGGCTGATTGTAGTGGTGCGGTACAGGTCCTCGGTTTCCTGATAGAGGAGGAAAAGGCGGTCAAGGGCGCGTTTGAGGCGCACGTTGGAGCGCACGATGCCAACGTAATATGACATAATTTCCTTCAGTTCCTTTATGCTCTGGGTGATGAGTACCATCTCCTGCGGGTCGGTGGTGCCTTCGGCATTCCAGTCCGGGATGTCATCATCGCGCAACGACCAATTGCTGATCTTGTCGCTTGTATCTTCAAAAATGCGGTGCGCGAATACCATGGCCTCCAGCAGGGAGTTGGAGGCAAGGCGATTAGCCCCGTGCAGACCGGTGGAAGAACACTCGCCCGCAGCGTACAGTCGGTGGATGCTGCTGCGCCCGTGTTCGTCTACCATAATACCGCCGCACATGTAATGGCAGGCGGGCACCACGGGAATCAGGTCACGCATCAGGTCGAATCCGATACTCCTGCATTTTTCGTAAATAGTGGGAAAGTGAGCGACAAAGGCATCCTTGTCCAAGTGACGGCAATCGAGGTACATACAGTCGGTACCGCGTTTTTTCATTTCGGAGTCAATAGCGCGGGCCACGATATCGCGCGGGGCGAGTGAGCGGCGCTCGTCGTACAGGTGCATAAATTCCTCGCCTTCGGCTGTTTTGAGGATGCCACCAAAACCGCGTACAGCCTCGGATACGAGAAACGAGGGGTTTTCGCCGACGGGGTTATACAGCGATGTCGGGTGAAACTGCACGAACTCCATATTCTCTACGCGCCCCTTGGCACGGTAAGTCATCGCAATACCGTCGCCCGTGGCAATGACCGGGTTGGTGGTAGATTTATACACCTGTCCCGCGCCGCCAGTACACAGTACAGTTGCGCGGGACAGGATTGTATCAATTTCGCCGTTGAGTTTGTTCAGAGCGTAACAACCATAGCACTCAATGTCGGGCGTAACGCGGATGACCATTCGCCCCAGGTGGTGTTGTGTGATAAGGTCGAGCGCAAAGTAGTGCTCCAGGAGTTCGATGTTCGGATATCGGTGCGCTTCTTCGACCAGGGTACGCTGCATTTCCCAGCCAGTCAGGTCTTTGTAATGCAGTATTCGGTGCTCCGAATGCCCGCCTTCGCGAGCCAGGTCGTAATGCTCTGCCGAGCCTTTTTCTTTGTCAAAACGTGCGCCCCACTGGATAATTTCCTGCACGCGCAATGGCCCTTCGTGTACTACGGCCTCTACGATTGGGCGTTTGCACAAGCCGTCGCCAGCGTCGAGTGTATCTTCTACATGCTTCAGGTAGGTATCTTTCTTGTGGTCCCAAACAGCGGCCACCCCACCTTGGGCGTACCGTGTATTGCTTTCACTCTCAACCGTTTTGGTGAGCACTAAAATTTTGCAGTCGGGGTGCGCTTGGGCGGCCTTGATCGCAAAAGTTAGCCCGGCTATGCCGGAGCCGAGCACAAGAAAATCGGTCCTGATTCGAGCCATTTTTTTAAAAACCGTAAGCGAATGTGAGCGCCCAAGCCGAATTTTTCAGGCTACCGACAAGGTCGCCGAGCGATTGGCCGCCAACATCTTTGAGCCCGCGGTTGATTCGGAAGTGCAGGCCGATATTGCCAAAATCAAGGCCAGCACCGATGTGGAAACCGAAATCCACTTTTTCCAGGTCATCTTTATCAAAGTTGATCGGATTGCCCTGTTCGTCTTTGAACAAGCCGTTGGAGCTGGCGAGGTAGCTGGCGTTCACGCCAGCGTGCAGGTTGATAAAACTGAAGAGGTTGTATTCCAGCGAGACGGGCAATTCGAGGTATGCCGACTTTAATGAGGAGACGAAGCTGTCGCGGGTATAGGTAGCCCCTTTCGTGGCGAAAAGCAGCTCAGGGCGCAGGGAAAAGCGGCCGCGTTGGTCCAGGGGTATTTTCACAAATGCACTGCCGACGAGGCCAACGCGGCCGTTATGGTTGGCGGCTTTTGAGTCATCGTACAGGTTGCTACCGGTGATACCGAGTTTCAAGCCGAAACGGGCTTGGCCTTCGGTCATTTGGGCATAGGTTTGGGACAAATTCGTGAACCCCAAAAAGAGAGCGATGAGAACGGACGGCAGCAAAACTTGTTTGGTTACCATAGTAAAGTCTTGTTTAGTTTGATGAACAAAGCACGGGGTGTCCCCGAAAAGGCCATCTTAACGCAAAAAGCTGGTGGTAGATGGTACCACCAGCTCCTATTTTAAGATATGTTTAATCAGGCCTGCTCGTTTTCCGGTTCGCCTATATCGGCTTCCGGCTCCCCTGGTTCTGGCTCCGTTGGCTCAGCATCGGCCTTGCGCTTGGTGGATGGATGGCCAGTAAAGTGTTTGAGCATGACCACTTCGCGTTGGGTCAGTTCGCGGAAGGCACCACGAGGGAGGTCTTTTTTGGTAAGGCCTGCAAAGTAAAAACGGTCGAGTTTGCGAACCTGATAGCCGAGGGCTTCAAACAGGCGGCGCACAACCCGGTTTCTGCCTTCGGTGATTTCCAGTTCGATTACATCGCGGTTAGGTTGTTCTTCCGAGTACCGTACCCAGTTGACCTCCAAAAGGCCGTCTTCCAGTTCTACGCCTTGCTCAATGCGCTCGAAATCTGCTTTGCTAAGCGGGCGTTCCAATCCAACGCGATATTGTTTTTGTACCTGATGACTCGGGTGGGTCAGTTTGGCGGCTACATCGCCGTCGTTGGTAATAACCAGCAGGCCGGTGGTGTCCCGGTCGAGGCGGCCAACGGGGTAGAGCCGTTCGGGGTAGTGGGGGTCCACGATGTCCAGTACGGTTGCCCGGCCGCGGTCGTCGTCGGTGGTAGTGATGACACCCTTGGGCTTGTTCAACAACAAGTAAACCTGGCGCTCCTGTATTTGTACGGATTGGCCATCAAAGAGAACCACATCGCCTTCCTGTACACGGTAGTACGGTTCCAGTTTTGCCTCACCGTTGACAGTTACCAGGCCTTTTTCTACATATTCGACTGCTTTGCGGCGAGACGAAAGCCCGCAGTGGGCCAGGTATTTATTGAGCGGCATCTCCGCCCCGGATGGTAAACCGGGCTTGGGTTTCCGTTCGACGTGGAACTCTTCTTTTTTGAATGGTTTGCGGCCAAACGGTTTATTGCCAAAACCGCCGCCATCTCGGTTATAGGGTTTGCGGATTCCGCCGCTTTGGCTGCGGTCTTGGTAGGGCCTGCGCTCGCCGCCCTCGCCTTGGCTGCGATCCTGCCACGGCTTGCGTTCGTAACCGCCACCGCCTTGACTGCGGTCTTGGTAGGGCCTGCGTTCGCCGGTTCCACCGCTTTGACTGCGGTCTTGCCAGGGTTTGCGCTCGCCGCCTTCGCCTTGGTTACGGTCTTGCCATGGCTTACGCTCTCCGGTTCCACCGCTTTGACTGCGGTCTTGCCAGGGTTTGCGCTCGCCGCCCTCGCCTTGGTTGCGGTCTTGCCATGGCTTGCGTTCGCCGGTTCCACCGCTTTGACTGCGATCTTGCCAGGGCTTGCGCTCACCGCCCGCTCCTTGGCTACGGTCTTGCCAGGGTTTTCGCTCGCCGCTACCGCCTTGGTTGCGGTCCTGCCAGGGCTTGCGCTCACCGCCCGCTCCTTGGCTGCGGTCTTGCCAAGGTTTGCGCTCGTAGCCGCCACTGCTTTGGCTGCGATCTTGGTAAGGTCTGCGCTCATCTGAACTTTTTTCCCGGTCGGATTCTGGTCTTTTTTCGTCGTTAAATCCGTTGCGATCCTTTTCATCGCCGGAGTTATCGGATGCGGAGAGTTCATCTGGTTGAAACTCTTGATTTGGCTTTTGGATGCGCGGGCGGCGCTTCTTGTCTTCCATTAGTCGGTACTGTTATGATAGGTAGGTTTGCCCGATACGGATTTGTTCGGGCCGTAAATATCGGGCAAAAGGGCACACCGCGTCTGTTAATTTATTTGTCTGCAAAAAAATGCGCCTGCTTTGCCCAAGCGCTGAAGATACAGGAATTGGTTTTCAATACATTAACTCCCGTTAAGAGCGTGTTTAAATTTAACATTTCGGAGTCATGCCGTCCAATTTTATCCTGCCCTGCGTTATTTTTTTCGCCGTATTGCCCACATACGCCTGTAAAAAATGCCTTGGTCAGAATACAATTGAATCGCCCTGCCATCCGAATGTTAAAATTAAACACGCTCTTAGTCTGACCGAAGATACCGGTACATCGTCGCGGACGAAAGCGGGGCTACCGGATGCGGGTTCCGCTGTTTGAGGAGTGGGTGCTGAAATTTGGGTATTGAGGGGGGGTTACGCAGTTTTTTCGCCTGCTTCCGCCTTTTTCTCAAAAATCTCCCGCACAAGCACCGCAAAATCCGGCAGTACCGGCGCTGCCGAACATATTTTTTCTCCCGTACAGACTGTCATGCGGTCCAGGTGCGGGCCGGCATACACATGGACTTCTTGTTGGATCGGGTAAATCAACCACACAACCTGCACGCCGGCCTCGCGGTACTGCCGCATTTTGCCCACGATTTTTTGCGCTGCGTCGTTTGTGGAAATCACCTCGATAATGAAGGCGGGGATTTCGATAGCACCTTCGGTGGCAAGGCGGTCAATTTGTGCATTGGTCAACCAGGCCATGTCGGGTCGGCGGTGTATTTCCCGCGAAAAAAAGAGATCGGGTTCGGCCAGTAATTCTCCACTTACTTTACCAGATTGGAGCATCGCTCGAAACAATGCGATGAGGTTGCGTTGGATGTACAATTGCGTTGGGTTCATGGTGTTATGGTTTTTTTCCACTAAGCCGTCTACCCATTCGTACGTGTAGCCGTCTTCTCGGCGGAGGTAGCGTTTTTCAAATTCCGACCACTTGATTCGGCGCGGCCGCCGCTTGGAAGCAGACGACGCAGGGCCGGATTGCACGATTGAAGTTGTTTGAAAAGCCGGTTTGGTTGCGGATGAAGCGGACATGGTCTGAATTTTTTTCACAAACTTACAGGAAAATAGTTGAGGGGCAAAAGTACACCGCGAACACACCGTACTTTTGCCCAAACTTTGTCACCGCTTGCAGCACAGCATTCACGAACCGACCAATCCGCCCTATTCCGGCAACGCCATGCCCGAAGTCAAACTCTTTTCCTGCACGGCCTCCGAAAAACTGGCCGCCGACATTTCCTTCCACTATGATGCGCCCCTCGGCGACAAGACACTCGCCCGCTTCAGCGACGGTGAGATGCAGCCTGTCATCAACGAGAGCGTGCGTGGTGCCTTCGTTTTTTTCATCCAAAGCACCTGCCAGCCGCACGACAACCTCGTGGAACTGCTGCTGTTCATTGATGCCGCCAAACGCGCTTCCGCCGGGTACATCACCGCCGTGATACCGTATTTCGGCTACGCCCGCCAGGATCGAAAGGACAAGCCCCGTGTGCCCATCAGCGCCAAACTCATGGCCAATTTGCTCACAACCGCCGGCGCCAACCGCGTGATGACCATGGACTTGCACGCCGATCAAGTGCAGGGCTTTTTTGACATTCCCGTGGACCACCTGCGCTCCGAGGCCATCTATATGCCGTATCTGGAACAACAGGATATGTCCAACGTCATCTTCGCCAGCCCCGACGTGGGTGGCGTAAAGCGGGCACGGGTGTACGCCAAGCACTTCAAACGGGAGTTAGTCATCTGCGACAAGTACCGCACCAAGGCCAACGAGGTGGCTGCCATGACCGTCATCGGCGACGTGACCGGCGGCGATGTCATCCTGGTGGACGACCTCGTGGACACCGCCGGCACACTCTGCAAGGCCGCCGATGCCCTTTTGGAAAAAGGTGCCCGCTCCGTACGCGCCATCTGCACCCACCCTGTGCTGTCGGGTAACGCTTACGAAAACATCGAAAACTCGAAACTGACCGAACTGCTCGTGTGCGACACGGTCCCCCTTCGACGCACGTCCGATAAGATCAAAGTCCTGCCTACGGCAAAATTATTCTCACGTGCCATTCGAAATACGGTGGAGCATAAGTCTATCGCGGCGCTGTTTTTGGGGACGTAAAAAGCCCCAATCTGGCCGCTTCCTTGAAAAACGCCGCCGTTTCCTAAAAATACGTTTTACTTCTGGCGGGAGCGAGTTTATCTTCGTCCCAGTTTTCTCATAGTATGTTTTGATTTTCCTACTGCTCCCCCTTCTGGCAGTAGGATTTTTTTCATCTACAAGGGCCCCCGCCAAGGTCCATTTATTCCAGGCCCCCGCCAAGGCCATTTACTCCAGGCCCCCCCTTCCTTTTTGTCTTGCTGCCGTTGTGCTGCCAAGGCGTGTTTCAATCCCACCGCTCCCGGTAAGTTACCTGTGCGATCATTCCGATCTGCCCATTGCGCACGGAAACCGATGTGTTTCATGAAAAGAAAAGGAATAATGGTAGTCGGCCTGTTGCTCGTTTGGGCAATGGCCGGCTACGGCCAGGTCGAAAGCCGTGCCTACAGGGTGATGCTGAAGACCCTGCTGCAGCACAGTGTCCCGGAAATGGACGTTCGACAAGCCGCAAAGAACCGTTCCCAACTTATTTTTCTCGATGCCCGCGAACCGCAGGAGTACGCCGTCAGCCACATTGACGGGGCTGTACACATAGGCTACGACCAGTTTGATTCGAGCAAACTTGTGTCCCTGCATCCGGATGACCGGATCGTGGTATACTGCTCGGTTGGCTACCGCAGCGAAAAGATTGCGGAGAAACTGCTGGCCAACGGCTTCAAAAATGTTTCCAACCTGTACGGCGGCGTTTTCGAGTGGGTCAACCAAGGGTATCCGGTGGTTGCTCAAAAAAAGCGGACGCGGCAAATTCATGCTTATGACCGGACATGGGGCGTTTGGCTAAGGAGGGGTGAAAAAGTGTATTGATAAAAGACATGAGCCGTCCCCGAAAATTCGGGACGGCTCATGAATGTCGTTTGGCGCCTAAGTTCGACTTTAGCCATTTTAAACGCTCAAAAAAGTGTCTATGGGAGCCCAGGAAATGAGTTTTTGACTCGCAACTACCCTGGTACCCACCTTGGGAACAATGGGGTAGATCGAGCTCCGCCGGTACAACCCCATCCCTAGCCCCTCCCCCGAGGGTGAGGGGGGCACATCGCGCGTTAAAAAACAGTCACATCAAGTGGAAAAACCAAAATACCTGCGGCTAATTTTTGCCCCCTATTGAGGGCAAGCCCCCCTCCCATTCGGGGGAGGGGATGGGGGTGGGGTTGCACCGGCGGAGCGCGATGTACCCAAAAATACCGCATGCTTTTCAGGCTAAACAGTTACTTTGAATTTATGAATGTCCCAATTTTACTGCGATGTTCAAAATTATTTCAGCCGCTTTATCTCCTAGACTTGAAACGGCATTATCAATTTCCCAAATGGCTAAAGTCGTACTAAGGGTTGTCACTTTGCACGAAACAATTCGCCCACAGGATCAACCCCCTCTGAAGGGTAGGGGAGTGCCAGCGAGTTGGTTTAAGAATTCAAACAGCCTTTGAGCGAAAGAAAGGCGGAAAATTAGCGGTCGCGCTGTTTTATCGTAGTCCGAAAAAAAATATTGAAGGGGGATGTGTGCTCTCCCGCCGGGAAAAGGGGCGCATAATTTGCCTTCATTTTGATCGCCCTACTGCGCTCCCCCTTTCTTTTTGGGACGGGGTTCGGGGCGGCGGCGGCGGGCCGCAATCCAGTCAACCGAATCCTAAAATAAACGACTATCCCGGTTAAAATCTGGTTAATGACTCAACCCGTTCAGGATTTCCACAACTTTTTTTAAAAAAAAACGGGCGGGGTGCGAGTTTTATGAAAACTGAAAATATATTTGTGCCGTGTTTCATGAGCGGGGTAAAGAACCCCGCTTTTTAATCCATTTTAATCTCATGAAAAGCAGGTGCGCAAGTGGCAAATCTCACGCCTGGCGCAAAATGCGACTCCGCAGACGAGTTTCCTTTCTCCTTCTTTTCGTGTACAGCCCTTCCGATTATTGGCAAGGTTTTTGCCAACATTGATGCTGCCCTTTTGTGCGAAATGCACGAGCGCAGTGCCCTGAAATCCTTGCTGTCGTCATCAATTTGACAACCATATAGTGTTTACGGAATTCTGTTTTAATCTTATGAGAAGAAACTGCTGTATTCGTTTTTCGAGCATTTTCCTGTCCTGATTGCTTCAGGTGTTGCCGCAAGGCCAACACCCTTTCGTATATATGGCAACTTTTACTGCTTGTGTCGGTGCGTATGACTTCGGTTTCCCCGGTTCCTGTCTGCCACAAGCAAATCATCAATCAAACATTTTTTAACTTAAATTTTTTATCACATGAAAAAAACGTTTGCAAATCTCGTCCAGAAGTCTCTGGTGGCTGCGTTGCTCGTCATGGGCGCGTTGCTTTTCGGAACTTCGCGTGCGGAAGCGCAAGGCGGAGCTAAAGACCTTGCAGTAACCTGGAAGGATGTCAGCGAAGCCAAAAACACACTCGTGAACGAAGTGGTTGTCAAAGTCAATCCCGATCCGCTTGTGACTTCGGTTGGCTCTGATGCCTACATCCGCGCACACTACTTCAAGTCGGTTTACAACCGTATTGACGGTGGTGAGCCGATCGAGTATGCCATCATCGCTGCCTTGGGCACTACCCAGTCCGCCACGGACGTGGCCAACGGGATTCCGGGTGTCAACCTGAATCAGTCGCAAGCCACGGCGTTGCTCAATTACACAATCGCCCTGCTAAAGGCTTAATTTGGCTCCTAGGTTCGTTTGAGCCTGATTCTTTTATCTTTTGAATTGTTTAAACAAATTTCATCTCATGAAAAAGAGAAATAACACACTCTGGGCGTTGGCGCTATTGGGCTGTCTCGTATCGTTCGAGGCATTTTCCCAAGGCAGCGTCAACCATCCCCAATTTGGAAACTCGGGCACGTTTTCAACGACGCCATGCCCGTTTTTCTACAATTACTTTGACAACGGGGGGCCTGCAGCTCCTTACGCCCCCAACCAGTTCTTCAACCAAAACGCGATCACCTTCGCACCGGCGAACCCGGCTGCAGGTCGCGTGCGTTTGAATTTTACGGCTTACGCTACGGAAGCCAACTTTGACGGTCTGTACATCTACAACTCGAACCTCTCTGGTGTCAACCAGGTGAATGGTGGGGGTGGTGCTCCGTTTCAGGGTGGTGCTCCGGCAGGTATCTTCTACAACAGCCCCGGCGCAATTATCGCCAATACAGGTCTTGCTGCAGTTGGTGCAAACCCCGCTGAAGCCATTTCCCTGCAGTTTGTTGCCGATGGTTCCGTACAAGGAGCTGGTTGGACTGCTGTGGTGGACGAGGTTCAGAAATCAAATTGTATCATGACGGTAGGCGGCCCTGTTCAGGTGAGCGCTTCCGCTTCCGGTTGCCCCGGCCCGGTGACAGTGAACGCTCCGACGTTCAGCCCCGTTGGCTGCCAAAACGCGTTCGCTTTCCAGTACAGTGTGAACGGCGGTGCCTTCACGACGACAGCCTACTCGGCTCAGGTGGTGCTCAACGGCCTGCAACTGGGTGCCAACGTTGTCGTTTGGCGCATTGTTGACCCCTGCAACAACGCAGTTGTCAGCTCCGGAACGCAGAATCTCAACGTGGTGGACTTAGTGCCGCCCGTGGTTACCTGCCCCGGCAACGTAACGCTCAACCTGCCTCCGGGCGAGTGTTCCACGTTCTACTCCTACTCGGTTTCCATGACGGACAACTGCCCGTTTGTTGTTCCGGCTACGCCGACACAACACCCGGCTTCGTTCCTCGCCCATGGCGGTGGTACAGTATTCAGCCTCCAGGGCAACGCCCTCCCAGGTGGTATCTACTACAACCTGACCAACACCGGCACCACCCTGCTGACCATCACGGGTTTCGGTATCCGCTTCGGCAACCCGGCGTTTGGTGCCGTTACTCCGCCCAAAACCATGCAAGTGTTCACGAAAGCAGGCTCTTATGCCGGCTTTGAGACCAACGCTGCCGCTTGGACGAACCTCGGTCCGCAGGTTATCACGGCCATTCCGCCGTATTTCGCTACGGGCACTGGCCCGCTGGCTCAAATGGCTTTGAACTCCAGCGTGAACGTGGCTCCGGGTACTACAGTAGCCTTCCACGTTTTTGGCATTGCTGCTTGCCCGATCTTCAACTACTTCAACCAGACCGGTCCGCAAGCCAGCGGCCCGTGGACAATGCAAGGTGGCCCGATTTCGTTCGGCCAATTTGGTCCGCTGTTCCAGGCTGGCGCTACGTCGGCTCCGAACATTCAGGTTAACTTCAGCCAGACAATCGCTGCTGTACCCGTACAGTATGCCGGTCTGCCTTCCGGCTCGGAATTCCCGATCGGTACCACGACGAACTGCTTCCGCGGTACGGACGTAGCGGGTAACCAATCCACCTGCTGCTTCAGCGTGACGGTGAACGAATACCCGAATGCGATCCAGTCCCTCATCTGCAACAACAATGTGCAGGTTTCTTTGGACCCGAACTGCTCCGCCTATGTAAACGCTGACCAAGTGTTGGAAGGTGGCCCCTACGGCTGCTACGACAACTATGTGGTGGAAGTGGACAAGACCCTGCCCTTCGGCAATGGCCCATGGGTACGCATCAGCAAAGGCCCGGCTTTCCCCGGCTTTGGCGCTCCGACTCCGCTCGGCCCCGGCGACGTGGGCAAGACTTACCAGGTAAAAGTGACCGACCCGAAAACGGGTAACCACTGCTGGGGTAACCTCGTGATCGAAGACAAATTCGCTCCTGTATTGGACTGCGATCCGACATTCGTGGCCTGCAACGCTTCTTCTTTCGAGCCTTGCGTTGACCCGATCACGATCCTCCCGACGGCTCCTGTACAACTTCCGCCTTCCTTCGTGGCTCACGGTGGTGGTACAGCCTTCTCTTTGGCTGGCAACACGCAGCCGGGTGGCTACTACCTGAACCTGAGAAACAACGACAACCTGCCGTTGACGGTTACAGGCTTCGGCATCCGCTGGGGTAACCCGCAATTCGGCCAGGTGAACCCGCCGCAAACGGTGGACATCTTCGCTCGCCCGACGACGTACGTGGGCTTCGAGACCAACGCTGCTGCCTGGACCAACCTCGGCCCGGTGGTGTACACGGTGATGCCTCCGTACTTTGCTACAGGCACTGGCCCGCTGTCGAATGGCAACCTGTTGCAAAAAGTGACCATCCAGCCGGGTGCCACGCACGCGTTCCACATCTTCGGCCGCACGGCGTGCCCGATCTTCAACTACTTCAACTCGACCGGCCCGCAAACCAACTTCCCGTGGGTAATGCAGGGCGGCCCGATCAGTTTCGGCCTCTTTGGCCCGCTGTTCCAGGCTGGCGCGATGTCGGCTCCGAACATCCAGGTGCTGTTTGAAAAGCAGGCTCCTCCGACCTGCCTGCCTAACGGCCTGGTGCTGAACCAGAACACGTTCCAGATTGGCCAAGGCACCTACCGTGCCAACGCCGGTGCCGGTACGCCGGTTCTGGATGCTTGTTCGGACGTGACACTGACGTATGTAGACTCGTCGGTTGACCAGCCTTGCACATCCTCCAACTCGAAAACAATCACGCGCAAGTGGACGGCAAAAGATGCCAGTGGCAATACGAGCACCTGCAACCAAACGGTGAACGTGCTCCGCCCGACTCTGAGCGATCTGGAGCTCCCGCCGAGCTATGACGATGTGGACGAGCTTGCCATCCCATGTGGCGGTGTGTATCCGACACCTGACTGGGTGACAAGCCAAGGCCTTCAAGGCTGGCCGTTGGTATTCGGCAAGCCGGTTGGCTGCGACTTCGGCTGGAACTACACCGACGTGCGTATTGACGTATGCGACGGCACCTACAAAGTACGCCGCCGCTGGACGATCCTCAACTGGTGCACCGGCCTGAACACCGACCACGATCAGATCATCAAGATCAAGGACGATGTGGCTCCGACCTTCACCTGCCCGGCGAATATCACTGTCGGCACGGATCCGTTTGCCTGCTGTGCAACGGTTGACCTGCCCGATTTCATCGTGACGGACAACTGCTCGCGCATCAAGAAAGTGAGCGCAATGGTGATCACGTTCGATCCGCAGACCAACCAACAGACGGGCATGCAGGTAGTCACC
>JBJXEZ010000027.1:0-7875 GCA_046153695.1 Saprospiraceae bacterium | reverse complement strand
CCGTTCATCAGCACGTAGTAGTTGATGGTGACCCATTGGTTGTGGTCGAGGTAAAAGTCCTTGGTCTTCGTTTGCGGGGCGCCGGAATACACCACGTACTCGCTGGTCACGGTATTGGTGGGCACGTCCACAGTTTGGCACACGGGCAATTGGTTGCCCTCGAACTCGTATTCTGCCGTCCCGCCGGTCGGGTAGGTTGTTTTTTTCAACGTGCCGTAGTAGGCATAGTTCGGATCGGGTTTTCGGTCGGCCGGACTAAACGACGGGTGGTAGGTCAGCAGGTACTGCAAGGTCGTGGGCGAGTTGCCGGGCAAGGGCGTGCTCTGGCCGTTGTTTTTGTTATTGAAAAAACCCCAGGTATCTTGCTTGTGCGACATACGCGGCGGCAGCGACTGCCGGTTGTAGTATTCAAAGTACTGGGTATTAATCAAAGTAGCGCTCGACGAGTATTCCTTCACCTCGTCGAGGTACATCCGGTAGGTGGACGTGGGTGCCGTGCTCGGTGTACTTCCGGTGCTTTGAATGAAAGTTTGCGTGAGCTGGTACGACTTCAAAAGCGCGTTTTCAAAACCGTAGAACTTCACCTCGTTGATCCGGTACTGCCCGGCTTGTACCGTCACATCAGAGCGGGTAGCATTGGAGAGAAAGTCCGCCCGGCCTTGCGACGAAACGATGGAGGTGAGATAAACGCCGTAGTCCGTCTTGGTGCTCACACATTTTGAGACGCTTACTCCGCTCGGGCAAGCAGGCTGCCCCGACAAATTTCCCGGAGCTGGATAGGCAAAGGACTCGTTGTAGCTCACGTCGTAGTAAATCCGGTTGGTAGCGTAGTTGAACGTGGCCACATCACCGGTTCGGGGGTTGGTAATGGATTTCAGGTGCCAAGCAGTTGCTGCCGGGAAATCGAATGTTTTTACGGCGCAAGAAGTGGTGCCGCCGACTTGATAGCCGCTGGTGGTGGAATACTCCACGGCGCTCGATGTGCCGAACAGGTACTGAAGCCCGTCGGGCGCAGTGATGGTAATGCTGATGATGGTGCCAGCAGGCAACTGGCCGGGGCAGCTGGAGCAAGTGGTGTAGGTTACTTTCAGGTCTTGCCGAGGGATCAGCCGGACTGTGGCAGCATCGTCAAAAATGAACTTGCCCGAGTAACCCGCGAAATTGAACTGAAACATATCCGGCTGGCCGTCGTAGGCGCCGGAGGCAAAATTTTGCATGGCAGCGTACTTGGGCGCGTCGTCAATTGGGGGTTGCGGCACGCTGTTGCCTTTGAACATAAACCCATCGTCGTCCTCATCGGGCAGGCCGACCACGGAACGGGTGACAACACCGCCCGCGTTCAGCGACCAGCCTAAGCCGACGATGCTCGACACCTCGTCCACCCGGACACCGCCCGCGTGGTAATCCAAGGAGATCGGCACCGATATGCCGCGCCCCTCCAACATCCCCAGCGGTACCGATACCGACGGGGTGCCGGTACTGGTGTTGACCGGGAAATCCACGTATTTGGTGAATGCCGCCGCATTGGGGCTGGGGGGCAGGATATCCTGCGTGGGGTCCACGCTGGCGGTCTGGGCCGCAGATTTCAGAAGCGGGAGGGCAACAAGCAGCCCGATGCGAATTGCGGAATGGCGTACGTTCATGGCAGATGGATTTTTTTGGAAAAAATTTAGTGGATGACAGAGAAACGCCCGTGGAGAAACTGTCCGGATACCTGTGCCCGGTAGGCGTAATGGCCCCCGGGCAACTGCCCGATGTCCATTTGGCAGGCTGTACCGGGGGGGCATAGGCTCCCGACATCCTCGCCCAGCGTGTTGAAGACCCAAATGCGCTCGATGTACTGCCCGGGCTGGAGCGAGGCGAAGGTCAGGGATCGGTCGGCGGGATTGGGGTACACCGCGATGCGCGGCATTGGCGCGTTGCCTTGGTACCGTTGTTCTGCAGATGGATCTTTGAACCCCGAAGTTTCAGCGATCACGAGTGCGACGGGGTCGGCCAGCCCAGACGAGAACACCTCGACCGGGCCTTTGTCCTGGATGCCGGCGCGTTTCACGGCGTCTTCTCCGTAATCGGTCCAGTACAGCAGGTCGTTTTCCCAATCAACCAAAAGGCCAAACGGGCGTTCCGAGTCGCTGCCCTGGTAAAACACCTCGCGGTCGGAGCCGTCGAAATTGGCCTGTTCAATTCGGTGCCGGGCATCGTCGGCCCAGATGATCTTGCCCCTCGATCTGTCCACGGCCAACCGAACGGGGAAGGCCTCCTTGTCCTCGACCACCAATTTTGGGTTGCCTCCGGCCAAGTCGGACGACCAGATTTGGTGCCGATCAATGTCGGCGTAAAAAAGCAAGTTCAGATCGGGGAACACGGCCATCGAACTGGGGTTGAGCAGGCTGTCCACCGGAATTTGTTCCTTGTCCTCGCCACCGGCGCTGGCTCGGAAAATGCCGTTTTCCACGTTGTCAACCCAGTAGAGGCGATTGTTCTGGGCATCCAACTCCAAGTCTACCGGAATAGAAACGGGCGTTTGCGCCGTGCTCTGTGCGGATGGCGCGTTGGCCTCGGCCAGCACGAGGAGGTGGTTAAGCCCGTCCGACCAGATCAACCGGGAGGCCGCCGGATCGAACACCAAGTCGTATGGGTTGAGCAGGCCCTGATTCGTCTCTACTGTCTCCGGGCTTCCTGGCCCGGCATCCAACGAGGCCGATAAGATGGCGTGATCCCCTCGATTTAGGATCAGCAGTTTTTTTTGTGCAACAACGGCAGGGAAAGCGGTAAAAAGGGCCAAAATCAATGGCAAGAAGGGCATTCGCATGTTTGTCTGTGGATTGGTTCGGCACAAACGTAGCGCCCTACCCCTGCAGAAAAAATGCAGTCCCCCTAATTATTTTTTTTGGCCCGTGTTTGTCCTGGGGGGGGGCAGAAATACCTTCGGCCGCTAACCACCCGAAACGGAAACGGCCGGGCTGCTCGTAATAATAACTGTGTTGTCGGGAGCACCATCTGATGTCGGCGCCCATCCCGCGCATGCAGTCGAGCAGTTCAAACACGGCGCGTTCGCGGATGCCGAGGTGTTCGGCGATTTGGCGGGCCGGGCCGGTGCGGCGTTGGCAGATGAGTTGATCGAGGCATTCGATCCGGTGGTGGCGGTCGGTAAGGGACATGGCGGTGGGCGTTTAGGCAAACGTTTGGTTCACTTGCCAAAGATGTCCCTATTTTGGTTTGACGCACAAGCAAGCCAAGTATTTTTATTAATTTAATTTGTTGCCAAGTTGCTGGCTTCCATGGGTTTGCGTATCAAAATTTTGACTTTTTCTCTGCGAAGCAAGCACGTCACCGTTTGCCGCCCCGCGCACTTCACTCCCCCATTCCCGGCTTCGGACAAAAGCAAGCCCCGCCCGACCAAAACGTTAAAGTAAAAATTAATAAAAATAAGAGCCGCCCAACCGCCGTCTTTCCCCCGCTGCTCAACCATCGTAAAACTTCCCGCTATGCGATCGAGCCTTAATACGGGCTGTTTGATTTTTTTCTTTATAGCCGCTTTTCCGCTCCTTCCCCACACTTCGGCTCAAGGACTTGACCTGCGCAAAGACAAGGCGTTCTTCCGCGCCAAGGTTCCTGAATTTCAGGCCTGGCTGCGCCAAAACCAGTTGGACGGTGTCTTCGTCGCCGACAGTGTGGCTGTGACCACTAAAAAAGTCACGCTCTTTCTCCGGTCGGCCTACAAGGGTGCCCGCGTGTGCGACTCGTTGCAATGCGCGTGGGATCGCCTCGAAAAAACCAATTTTCGGCAAAACGGCCAGTTTTTCCGGGAGCGCCTGCTGCATAAGTGGGCCTTCCTCGCCGAGGTACACGAGGACAACGCCGAGGTGATCGTCCGCTGCCACGAGCCGGCACATTTCATGGCCCGCATCAACAGCAACCTCGGCCGTATCCCGCTGGACGGACGCAGCGTGCGCTCCGGTGCTGTGGCTGATGTGCGGCTGCCACAGTCGCTTCAAGGCGTGAATATCGGGGACAATAAAATGCTTATTCCCGGCAAAAAACTGGAATCGGTGTGTACCAACGCTCGCCGCTATCTGGTTGGGTTTTATAAACCCAAGGGCACGCCCATTCTTTGGAAAGCCCGGGTAGACAGCTCGTACTCGACCGTTGACGAATTTGTCCTCGAAGTGACACACCTGAGTTATGAGATATGTCCCGACGGTTTTTTTGAGTACCATCGGATTTACGTCAAAGGCTTACAAAAGGGTGAGGATGTGGAACTTTCATGGGAGTTTCAAGGGAAATATGGCAGCGGTATAATTTTTCCTCCCCGCAAAAACGACTATAAAGACATGTCTTTGCGTTACAAGGAAAGTTTGGAGGAATACCAACGACGTCTTTTTAAAAAATTATTGGATTACCTTCGCAGATGACAACGATAAGTTCGAACGCCATGGCAGCAACTCAAGCCACTACCACCACAACGACGACCAACCTAACCGTCGAATCATCCCAACCCTCGGCACCGCCGCTTAGTCCGCGTGCGCGTATCGCCAAGCAAATCTTGGTTTACCACTTTATCCTGATCGGGATTTCCTGCGTCTTTTACCTGTTGCGGGGGTTCGACTTCGAGGAATTTACTGCCCTGATGGGCATCCTCGGCCCGGTCACGGCCATGTACGGCGGTGCGGTGTTTCGGTACATCGGGCGCAGTATCACGGAGCCGACATCGAATTACAACGGCTCTAACGCACCTATCAATAGTATGGTCAAGTGGTTGGTCGTCGGACACTTTATCACCGTAATGTTGCTGATCTCGCTGAAAGCGTTAGCACCCAATGTGCTGAATTATCAGGACATGATCATTTTCCTTACCCTCGTTGAGTCGGCTTTGGGCGTGTACATGGGCAACATCATTCTCGCCTTGTTCGAGCAAAACAAGCCTGCGGCGTAGATTTTTCAGGCAATCAACGCCTCAAACAGCCCCTTCCCGTCCAGATTGGCCAACACTTCCTCGGAGGCCCGCTCTGGGTGTGGCATCATGCCGAACACGTTCCGCCCGGCGTTACAAATGCCCGCTATATTGCGTGCAGCGCCGTTTGGGTTTGCGGCGGCTGTTAGCACGCCGTCCCGTGTGCAATACCGAAACAACACCTGATCGTTGGCCTCCAGTTCGTCCAGGGTTTTTTCGTCCGCAAAGTACCGGCCCTCGGCGTGGGCTATGGGTATTTTAAGCGCCCGGTTCGGGTCAAGCCCGGCTGTTATTGGCGAGTTGGTGGTTGCGGGTTTGATCCACACGTTGTTGCACACAAACTGCTGTTGGCCATTGCGCAACAAAACGCCAGGCAAGAGGTGCGCCTCACACAAGATTTGAAAACCATTGCACACGCCGAATATATACCCGCCCCTTGCTGCAAAGTTTTTCACAGCCTTCATAATTGGCGAAAACTGAGCGATAGCCCCGGCCCGTACATAGTCGCCGTAGGAAAACCCGCCAGGCAGTACCACGCAGTCGAGGCCCGCCGGTAAATCGGTGTTTTTGTGCCAAAGTTTGACAACATGCTGGCCCATCACGTCGCCGAGGACGTGTACCATGTCATCGTCACAATTGGAACCGGGAAAAATAACTACTCCAAATTTCATTGAATGACTGTTTGAGCAAGTTTTGGGTAAAACTGAATGATGAATATGGCGATCAGGAGAAACAAATGGAACAACTCAAGCAACTTGGTATTGCGCGAAGCCTGAAACAGGTACGCCAAAAAAATACCGATGCTTGGTGCCGCAAGTAGCAACGACTCTGAGTGCCATTCAAACTGAAATAACGCAGCCAAAAAGGATGCAAAAAGAAACCAGTAAAAAATGGTGACGTACTTCTGTACCTGAATGAGTCTCTTGTAGTAGTACACGTTGAAGCCCAGCAAACAGGCCACGAAAAGAATCGCTATTAAAATGGCCTTGAGCGTAGCAAAAAGGCTATCGGGCATGCCCACTGAGGGCCAAAACAGGCTGCGACCGATTTGTTGGCTCCCAAATTGGCCTGCTTGGTCGACCCAAAAATAACTGGTAAGTGCAAGCACCAATGGAACAAGTATTCCCGTCAGGAAAATGAACTGCTCCCGTGTGGAAAAGGAACGCAGGCTAAACAACGACAGGAATGCTGCGCCGATGCACCAGATCGCAGGCGGGTGAAAAAAAGCAGCCAGAACAGTCCAAAAAGCCGCATCGAATATTGCCCCGAACGCCAACGTCTGCCGGTACACAGAAAAAATGCGGTGAAGTGCCAACGGAATAAAGGTCGTGGCAACCAATGTTGGGCTGAGAAAAAGAAAATCGGGAATGCAAGAGGCCGCAGCGATGTACAAGGTGCCCGGGAGCCAGGTACGGTCGTCCATGATGCGGTAAAAATCGGCCAGCCGATTAACCAATACGGCTTGCCCAAAAACGATCACCGCTGCGGCAAATGCCGATGCAAAAGCGCTCGCTTCTGCCCACCCAAACAAGGTGCGGTACAACTGTCCTCCGTCTTGTTCGCCCAAGTGCTCCTGAGGCTGTACCCACCCCAACAAGGCCGGAAGCCGCAATAGAATCAGGTACAGCGCCAACAAAAAAACTGTGGTGGACTGGTTGTTGCGAAAAAGGGCAAGCATGCGCGTCTGGTAGCGACCGACTTTGGTGTGCGGCCATATTTGAGCGGCGAAGTTCAGAAAAACCCGTCAACGGGCAAAGCCACAACCAAAAAACAACTCGTCCGCGTTATTTCGTCCGCGTTTCTTACCGATCAATTTTCAACCTTTGCGCGGGCTTTGATCGTGGAGGGCGATACGCCGAGGTCTTTTTCCACCAGCAGGTGCGGGAAGCGGCAGTTAAGGCCAATCTTGACGATGGCCAAGTGATGTACGGCGTGGTCATAAACAAAAAGCAGTTCGCGACCCACCGTGCTGTCGTAACTGGGCCTGTCATCGCTGCCAAACTCCGCCCGTACCCGCACCGGAACGTCCGCCTCGAAGATGGTCAATGCTGAGGCAAATGCACCAAACGCAGCCGATGCCAGGTCCGGGTTGCTTTCGTACAGCGGGTTTCGGTTGCGGGCAGCGTAGTCAACAATGCCGGAATCAACGCCCTGTTCCAGGCACTGGAAAAACTCCAGGATATGGCGAAAGTGTTGCCCCAAACTGTTGTGCTCGAATTCGGGCAGCGGCATCCGGTAATCCTCCGGTTCCAACTGGTTGATTACGTGGTTTATCTGGCGAACGATTGTTAGCAAGGCAGTCTCTGCTTTCATAAAATACAGTACGCAGCGGTGTTTCAAGGCCGTAAATGTACAGGGAGTGTGCGAGTGAGCGAGCTATTGATCGTTTTTTGTTCGCCAACGGACATCCCTTAACCAGAAAACCCCCAAACCCCCAAACCAAAAACCCGCTCACTCGATATGCTACCTCAGCCGTTCGTTTCTCAAATGCAAGCCCTCTTGGGCGACGATTTCCAAGCGTACGCTGCGGCCATGAACGAGCCGCCCCCGGTCAGCGTTCGGCCCAACCCGTTTAAGGCACCGGGCGAAGGCACTGACTTTTTCCCCATTGGCGACCCGGTACCCTGGTGCCCGACTGCCCGATACCTGCCCGACCGCCCCGTGTTTACCCTCGACCCGCTTTTCCACGCCGGGGCATACTACGTGCAGGAGGCATCGTCCATGTTCCTTTTCGAAGCACTCCGCCAAACGGTGGATTTTTCCCGACCGCTGTGCGCGCTCGACCTGTGTGCCGCTCCGGGCGGAAAAAGTACCCTGCTGGCCTCCATGCTCAGTCCCGAAAGCCTGCTCGTAGCCAATGAAGTGATACGCCCGCGCACCGCCGTGCTACGCGAAAACCTGGAAAAATGGGGCACCCCTAA
>JBJXEZ010000018.1:0-2981 GCA_046153695.1 Saprospiraceae bacterium | reverse complement strand
TTGCACCGGCGGAGCGCGATGTACCCAAAAATACCGCATGCTTTTCAGGCTAAACAGTTACTTTGAATTTATGAATGTCCCCGTTTTACAGCGATGTTCAAAAATTATTTCAGTCGCCATATCGCACTGTCTTGAAACGGCTTTATCAATTTCCCAAATGGCTAAAGTCGAACTTAGAGCATGTAAATAATTTAGAGCCAATCCGACAGGCTATAAGCCGGGCTGCAAGTTGCTTACTCCATTTCTACTACCTGCACACCGAACAGCCCTTTCAAAACAGGCAACTCGATCAGTTGGCCTGGTTTGCTCAGCGGGAAATATTCCTGCTTTTTGTATTGAAATCGGTAAACCTGCCCGTCCTGCTCTACGGTCAAGCGGTAACCGGTGGGCTTTATTTTTTCACCCTTTAGCAAGCCGTATCCCGAGGATAAGTAAGGCATTTCGGAGACGAAAACGAACTTCTGGTACTCCCTTACTCCTCCGGCGCGGTTGAGCAAGCCTGCGAACAAGGGCGCAAAAAGCACCGTGAAAACAGCAATCGTAAAGGTTTCCGGCAGGTGATTTCCCCATGGGGTTAAGCGTTTGCGCAGCGCAAACAACACGGCTGCGGCTACAAGCGCTCCGAAAAACATAGCCCCGAACACGAGCGCCCGTGCGCAGATCGTATTGGTGAATACCTTGAACTCGCGGGTGTACAACCACAAGAGGGCAAAAAAGAGCAGGACAGCAGCGAGTGCGAGCAGGCGGGTGGACAGGCGGAGCGGTTGCATACGTTATATGATACCTGGATAATCATTGGCAAAAAGTAAATCCTCTATTGGTTTATTTCAGGTTAAACCAGATAGAAGACGGGTTCTCCTTGTTGACTTTACTCGACTATAACCAATTGAGAAAATGATAATGCCGTTTCAAGGCAGTGATATAAGGCGGTTAAATTTCAAAAACGCTCTAACTACCGGAACCACCCGGCATAAAAAACGTAGTTATTGGCGATGCGCTCGATTTGGCCCTTGAACAGTTCGGGCGAGAGTTCTTTCACCCGCCGGGCGGGCACACCTGCGTACACGCCGCCAGCGGCGCAAACGGTATTTTCCAAAACCACAGCTCCGGCGGCAATAAGGCAGTTTTCTTCTACCACAGCCTGATCCATGATGATAGCGCCCATCCCCACCAGCACATTGTCGTGCAAGGTGCAGCCGTGTACGAGCGCCCGGTGGCCGATGCTGACCATATTACCGATGGTGGTGCCGCATTTTTGGTAGGTGCCGTGCAGGATTGCCCCGTCCTGAATGTTGACTTTGTTGCCTATTCGGATGAAATTCACGTCGCCGCGCACTACAGCCTGGAACCACACGGAGCAGTCGTCGCCCATGACCACGTCGCCAATGACGGTGGCGTTTTCAGCGAGGAAGCAGTTTTGGCCAAACTGGGGTGTGAAGCCGCGACAAGGGACGAGCAAGGGCATGTCCGGAGTGGGTTAGGCTGGTTTAGTGGCTTGAAGGTTACTGGCAGGGCAACTGTAAGGAATTTTGGGGTTGCAGGTGACCTGATCTACGAGCCAGCCGCAATAATTTTTACTTTTTATCAAACCCCTCCATGACCCGCTCAATTATCGAGCAGCACGCATCCAACTGCTCCTCCGTTATGACCAACGGCGGCGCAAACCGAATGATATTCCCGTGTGTAGGTTTGGCCAGAAGGCCGTTTTCGGCCAGCGCAAGGCAGATATTCCAGGCGGTTTTGCTGTCTTCCGAATCATTGATGACCACGGCGTTGAGCAGGCCCTTTCCGCGCACGAGGCACACCAGATTGGGGTGCTTTTCCACCAAAATGCTCATGCGTTGGCGGAAAATTCGGCCCAGGCGTTCGGCATTTTCGGCCAGACGTTCGTCCGTCACAACTTGCAGTGCTTCCATCGCGACGGCGCAGGCCAGTGGGTTGCCGCCAAAGGTGGAACCGTGCTCACCGGGTTTTACTGTCAGCATGACCTCATCGGAAGCCAGTACGGCGCTCACCGGGAACACGCCGCCGGAAAGCGCTTTGCCGAGCACTAAAATATCGGGTTTGACATCGTAGTGGTCGCAGCACAGCAGCCTGCCCGTCCGGGCAATACCTGTTTGCACTTCGTCGGCGATCATCAGCACGTTGTATTCGTTGCACAAGGCCCGCACGCCAGGGATATAGTTGTCCGAGGGTACCACGACACCGGCCTCGCCCTGGATCGGCTCAAACATGAACGCCGCTACGTTCGGGTCTTGGAAGGCTTTTTCCAAGGCTGGCAGATCGTTGTAAGGAATGATCTCATAGCCGGGCATGAACGGCCCAAAATCTTTGTATGAAGTAGGGTCAGTAGAGGCCGAAATGGCGGCCAGCGTCCTGCCCCAGAAGTTACCCTCCACGAACACGATTTTTGCCTTATTTTCCGGCACACCTTTCACGCGGTAAGCCCAGTGACGGGCCAGTTTGATGGCCGTTTCGCCACCTTCTACGCCAGTATTCATGGGCAAAACCCGGTCGTAGCCAAAATATTGGGTAATAAACGCCGCATATGCGCCGAGCCGGTTGTTGTAAAAAGCACGCGAGGTCAACGTCAGTTTTTGCGCCTGCTCGGTGAGCGCCCGGATGATACGCGGGTGGCAGTGGCCCTGATTGACAGCGCTGTAAGCCGAAAGAAAGTCGAAGTAGCGTTTGCCTTCCACATCCCAAACAAAAACGCCCTCGCCGCGCTCCAGCACCACAGGCAACGGGTGGTAATTGTGAGCGTTGTAGCGGTCTTCGAGTTCCATTAATTCGGCAGAAACCGTTGCGGTAAGTGTCATAAGTGAGAGAGTGAGAGAGTGAGAGGGTGAGAGGGTGAGAGAGTGAGCGGGCGATTTCGCGGGCAAAAATACGCCAAATAGATTTTCAGGTGCAAAAGCACCAGAATTATTCGCAAATCACCCGCTCACCCGCTCACTCGCTCACTCGCTCACCCGCTCACC
>JBJXEZ010000015.1:0-10178 GCA_046153695.1 Saprospiraceae bacterium | reverse complement strand
TTTTTTTCGCAAAACACCGCCGTGGACGAGGCAAACCTGAATGGAACGTGGGCGACTCCCTCGTTGGGGGGGCAGCTCGCTTGGAACATTTCCTGGCGGCAATTGCGCGTGCTGGCTCCCGAACTGACCAAACTGACCCCACAAGAATCCTACCTTGGTCGGGTGGACTATTCCGTTTCCGCCTGGAAAAACGCCGTGACGTTCACCACTGGCTACGAAATCAGCTCGGGCCAAACCCCGCGTGTGGAGTACAACTACCTGCGCGTGAACCCCGGCGAGGGCCAATACACATGGATTGACCGGAACCTGGACAGCGTGCTTACCGTGGACGAAATGGAGATCGCCGTGTTTCAGGATCAGGCCAGTTATGTGCGCGTGGCCGTAACCACGCCCGACTACGTGCGCACCAACAATACCGCCCTGAACCAGAGCCTGCGCCTCGACCCCCGCCCGTTGTGGGTGCAGTCAAAAATAACCTGGCAGCGGCTGCTGGCGCGGTTTTCCGTGCAAAGCAACCTCCAGATCAACCGACGGGTATTGGCTGCGGCCCCCGGGGAGTCGGCATGGAACCCCTTCGACATTGCGGTAGCGGACACGGCACTGGTGTCCGTATCGTCGGTGACGCGGCACGTCCTGTACGTGAATCGCGCCAATCCGATGTGGGATGCCTCCATTGCCCGGTCGGACAACCGCAGCCGCTCGGCGCTCACGATCGGTGCCGAGAGCCGCCGTTTGGCCGACTGGGCAGTACACGGGCGTGTCAATTTTGGCCAGGTCTGGAGTATCGAACTTGATCTCGTCCGCGGGCAACGCGACAACGACAGCGAGCAGTTCAGTGTGCGTGATTACGCCATACGGTACTGGAAAATTTTACCCAAATTGACCTGGCTGCCCGCGCGTACGTTTCGCCTGACAGCCGCTTACACCTGGCAGGACGGGCTAAACACCCTGCCCACAGCCGAGGCCGCCCGGCAAAACGACTGGAGCGCCGAACTCACCTGGAACCCGCCTGGCAAGCCCAACGGGAGTGGTTTCCGGGCAGTAACTTCGTTGCGGGCACGCGCCAACTTTGTGCAGGTGGACTACACCGGCGTGCCCAATTCCGCCGTAGCGTACGCCATGCTGGACGGCCTGCAAAACGGGAAAAACTTCTTGTGGAGCCTGAATCTCGACCGGCAGTTGTCGCGCTCCGTGCAGTTGAGCCTGAACTACGAAGGTCGCCAGACGGGGGAGAGCCAAGCGGTACACGTGGGTCGGGCACAGGTGCGGGCGGTGTTTTAGATAGAGCGTGTTTAATTTTTAGTCGCCGGGCTGCAATTTAAACACGCTCTATTGCTCGCCAAAGACATTTTTCTCGCATTTAACGCCGCTCTAACAACTGCTGCATCATATCCACCCGTCTTGACATGTTGTAGTTGGCAGACACACCCTAACCTGTCAACCTTTGTCCAAATGCTTGCGTTTAACCAGCATTTGTTTTTTTCATTGGCAAAATCGCACCAAATCATATCTGTTATGAACCGCACCATTTTTCTCTGCACCGTTCTTGCTCTGTTTCTTGCCAGTCCGCTCAGTGCCCAGTATTTCGGCCGTAACAAACCGCGCTACCAAACGCACGAGTTTTCGGTGACCGAAACGGAGCATTTCACGATTTACGATTACTTGAAAAACCCTGCAAAACTCAAGGAACTGGCCACTGCTGCCGAGTTGTGGTACCAGATGCACCAAGCGGTTCTGCAGGATACGTTTCGGCAGAAAAACCCGCTCGTGATCTACAACGACCACGCGGGCTTTCAGCAAACCAACACCATCATGGGTAGTGTCGGCGTAGGCACGGGCGGCGTGACGGAAGGCCTCCGCAACCGGGTGGTGTTTCCCGTGGCCATGACCAACCAGCAAACCCACCATGTGCTCGGCCACGAGCTCGTGCATGCTTTTCAGTACCATATCGTACTCAATGGCGATTCTACCAGCATGCGCAGCCTGGCTAACCTGCCCCTTTGGATGGTGGAAGGCCTGGCTGAGTACCTGTCCATCGGGCGCATCGACCCGCACACCGCCCTGTGGATGCGCGATGCCGTGAAGCATGAAACCCTGCCAAAAAAACTGAGCGACCTCGACTCCGGCAAGTACTTCCCCTACCGCTGGGGGCAGGCGTTTTGGGCGTTTGTGACCGGGGTATACGGCGACGAGGTGATTAAGCCGCTCTTCGTCAACACGGCCAAATACGGCCTTGATCCGGCCATCGCCATGACTCTTGGCACTACATCCGATTCGCTTGCCTCGGCCTGGAACCTGGCTTTACGCAATTACTACGGCCAGTGGGTGACAAAGGGAAAAAAGGAAAAGTTGCCGGGCAAAAGTATCTTGTCTGATGACAATTTTGGCTCCATGAACATCAGTCCGGCCATCAGCCAAAACGGCAAGTACCTGATCTTCCTGTCGGAGAAAAATCTGTTCTCGCTGGACCTCTACCTCGCCGATGCCCGCACAGGCAAAATCATCAAAAAGGTAGCCAGTACAGCTCAAGACGGGCATATTGACCATTTCGACTTTATCGAGAGCGCGGGCACCTGGGCACCCGACGAGAAGCGTTTTGCTTTTGATGTGTATGAGCAGGGGCTGAGCACGCTGATCGTGAAAGATGTTTTCAAGGGCAAAACGCTGGAGCGCATTACACTGCCCGGCGTGCCGGAGTTCAACAACCCCGCGTGGAGTCCCGACGGAAAGACCATCGTAGTCAGCGGCCTGGTGAACGGTCAGACCGACCTGTACGCCTACGACCTGAAGAGCAAAAAAGTGCGCCAACTGACCAACGACCGCTACGCGGAAATCCTTCCCGCGTGGAGTCCCGACGGTAATTCGCTCGTTTTTTCCACCGACCAGCTCAGCATCGAACGCGGCCGCACCGATGGCTCCTGGAAAACAAGCCTCGCCGTGCTCGACGTGGCCAGCGGAACGGCCGAAGTGCTGGACATTTTTCCCAATGCCGATAACATGAACCCCCAGTTCGACGCGGCGGGCAACATCTATTTCCTGAGCAACCGCGACGGGATGCGCAACCTGTACTACCTCGATCGTGCAGCCAACAAGGTGTATCAGGCCACCGACATAGAGACCGGGATCAGCGGTATCACCCCCTACGCGCCGGCTATTGCGGTTTCGGGCGACCGCGACCGCATTCTGTACACCCATTATGCCGATGGCAAGTACGCCATTCACCAGGCCAAGGCTGCGGATTTTGAGAAAAAAGAAGTGGAGCCGACGGCGGTGAATATGGCTCCTGCTGCGCTGCCGCCGTTCGCGCCCGGCAAGCGCGACATCGTGAACACGAACCTGCGCCTGCTGGATAATAACCTGCGCAACACCGAAGTCAACACCACGCTGACCCCGACCAAGTACAAGTCCGAGTTTGCGCTTGCTTACATTGGTGGCAGTGCGGGCGTGGGCGTGGCTACGGGCAATACCGGTTTTGGCGGAGCCGCTGGCATGGCCGGTGGTGTGGACATGCTTTTCGACGATATTCTCGGCAACAACCAGTTGTACGCCGGCGTAGCCCTGAACGGCGAAATTCAGGATGCTGCCGGGCAGTTTTCTTATATCAACAACAAAAAACGCATTGCGTGGGGTGGCTCTTTTTCCCATATCCCGTACCGTTCTTTGGGCTATTACGGCTTCCGGGAGACGCCCCTTCAAACAGGGCCGGGCCAAGTGGATACGTTCCTGGAGGAAGTACTCGGCGTAGAGCGTTTGTTTCAGGAGCGGGTCAGCGTGTTTGGGTATTACCCGTTTTCTGTCACCCGGCGCGTGGAACTGGGCGCGGCCTATGAGTACTACCACAGCAGCATCACGGAGTATTCCACGTTTTACGACGACTTCGGCAATCCGGTTTTATCCGACAGGCGCAACGTTCCTGGCGGACAACGTTTCAGTCTTGCCAACATCAATGCAGCCTATGTGGGTGACAACTCCTTTCCCGGGTTCAACGCACCGCTGCAGGGCTGGCGCTACCGCATTGGTGTGGAGCAATATTTTGGCGACTTCGATTTCACCTCCCTGCTGCTTGACGGGCGGCGGTACTTTCGCGTGCAACCGTTCACGCTGGCTGTGCGCGGCCTCGCCTACGGGCGCTTTGGCGGAAATTCGGATCAGGTATTCCCGTTTTTCCTGAGTAATTCCTGGTTTGTGCGCGGCTATGCCAACAACGACCTGTATACAAGCGATCCGGAACTGTTCAACCGTATGGTGGGCAGCAAAATCGTGGTGGCAAACGCCGAAATACGCCTGCCGCTGTTCGGGCCCAAGCCGCTGGGACTGTTGCGTTTTTTCCTGCCTACCGATGTCAATTTCTTCTTCGACAGTGGTGTGGCGTTTTACGAGACTGCGGATTTGGAAAACCCCTCCCCTATCACCAACGTGGTACACAAACCGGTATTCAGCGTGGGTATCTCGTTCCGCATAAGCCTGTTCGGCGCGCTGGTGCTGGAGCCGTTCTATGCGCTGCCCATTTCGGCACGGGAAGACGGGCGCAAATGGAGCTGGGGCTTTAATATCATTCCGGGATGGTAAGCGCCGGAGTTGAATTGCGATCAGAGTTTTGGCAAGTTGCGAACAGGTGGTGCTCACTCCACCAGCACAAACCCCGCCCATTGGTACGGATTGATAAACCGCTCCCGCATCTCCCGCTGTGTGGTGCGCAAGGCATCGGCATTAGTCACGGGGTGACTTCGAGTCACCCCTTGACTATTGCCGATGATTTTCGCAAAATGGTTGTTAAAACTCCTGCCGGTTTTTGTCGGTTGCGCCCATCAAACTACCTTCTCATCCTCATTATTCACTTTTAAAACGTTCGTATGAAGACAGTTGCAAAAATTTTGAGTCTCTCGATTATTGTCCTTCTTACCTCCTGCAAAAAGGACGAAATCCCTAATTTCAATCAAGCGGATGCCGTTGGCACCTGGGATCTGGCCGCAGTTTCCTGCAACGATGGCATGTCCACCACCACCGTACCAGGCATCCCGCCGGTAAGCGCAACATTTACAGTGAGCGGAAAAAACTACAACTCGACAGTCACATTCAATGCGGACGGCACCTATAGCAGCCAAGGTTCGTATACGGCGGTCATCACTACGGTTACACAAGGCCAAACGGATACCCAGGAAGAAGATACCGGCTTTTTTGAAGGCATGGGAACCTGGTCCCTTTCGGGCAATACGATGACGGTGACAGAAGGAACCAAAACGTCCACGACGACAGTGGAAGAATTGACGAGCACGAAAATGGTTATGGCCGTCAAGATTAACGAAACCGTTTCGGACCCCGTCCTGGGTTTTTCTACAGTTGTTAAAGGCACCTACCGTTTTACGTTGACGAAGTAATTCCATAGAGCACGTATGAATAAAGCCGCCGCTCGGATTGGATACCGGGGGGCGGCTTCTTTTTGTATGAAAATCCCCAACATGCTCTAAACCAAATCATTCCTGCCAATACACCCGTTTCACCCGCTCGGCAATATTCGTAAACACCTCATATGGGATGGATTGCAGGCAGGCGGCCAGTTCCTGCACGGGCGGTTGTTCGCCGAACACGACCACCTCGTCTCCCTCGCGTGCGGCGGGGATGTCGGTCACGTCCACCATCGTCATGTCCATGCACACGTTGCCGATTGTTGGCGCACGGAGGCCGTGTACCAGCACCGAATACCGTCCGTTTCCGGCCAGGCGCAGCAGTCCGTCGGCATAGCCGATACTGATGGTGGCGATGCGGCTGGGCAGCGCCACAGGGCCGTTGCGGTTGTAGCCCACGGTGTCGCCGGGCGGCACTTCCTTAATCTGGCTGATCGTGGCCTTGAGCGTGTTCACCACCTGCAACTCCTCCTGCAAAGCGCCGGCACCTATGCCGTACAGCCCGATGCCGAGCCGCACCATGTCGAAGTGGTACTCGGGAAACCGCGCGATGCCGCCGGTGTTGGCGATGTGGCGCAATGGCCGGTAGCCGAGCGCAGCAGCGAGGGGTTCGTACATGGCGGAAAACGCTGCCGCCTGTGCATGGGTGAACGCATCGTGCGCGCGGGCGTCGCTGGCAGAAAGGTGGGAAAAAATCGAGTGAACGCGCAGATTGGGGTGGGTTCGCAGGCACTCGGCGAGAGCGGGCAGATCGTCGGCCACGAAGCCTAGGCGGTGCATGCCGGTGTCGAGTTTGAGGTGGATGGCGAGTTCGCGGTTTTTGCTGGCAAAACGGATCAATTCGTCCAGTAGGGTCAGGCTGTACACCTCCGGTTCCAGGCGGTATCGGGCCAACGCGTCGAAACTGGCCGGTTCGGGATTGAGCACCAGAATGGGCAAACGAACGCCGGCTTGCCGCAGTTCGATACCCTCGTCTGCGTAGGCCACGCCGAGGTAGTCCACCTGATGGAATTCCAGCAGTTTGGCTACCTCTGCCGAGCCGCTGCCGTAACCTGCTGCCTTCACCATCGCCATCATTTTGGTGCCGGGCCGGAGCAGGCGGGTGTATACGTTCAGGTTGTGGACCAACGCGCCGAGGTTAACCTCCAGCACCGTTTTGTGCGCCTTTTGCTCCAGACGTCGGACGATGCGCTCGAACACAAAGTCGCGTGCGCCTTTCACCAAAATAAGTTCATCGTGAAAATCGAGGCGCTGCAAGTCCTGCAAAAACGCCGCCGTATCGGGGTAAAATGCCGCCGGAATACCTGCCGGGAGTTGGTCACGCAAGACCGGAATATCGGAACCAATGCCAACAAAACGGCGCACGCCGTGCGCGGCAATTGCTTTTGCCACCTCGGCATACAACTGCTTTTTCCCCTTGCCGCTCTGCAAAAAATCGGACAAAACGAGCACCATTTTATCGGCCCTCGACTGCTGACGGGCAAATTGCAAAGCGATGCGCAGGGACGCCAGGTCGTTGCTGTACGCGTCGTTGATGATGGCACAGCGGTTGATGCCGGCTTTCAGTTCAAGGCGCATTTCCACGGGTTCGAGGTGTTTCAGCCTGCGGCTAAACTCGGAAACTGGAATACCCATCGCCAGCAGGGCGGTGATGCAGTGGCAGGCGTTTTCGATGGAGGCGGCATCCGTGAAAGGGATGGTCAGTTTTGCGTGTTGAATTTCAAGTGTTGAGTGGCCGCCCGAATCAACACTCGAAACCCGAAACTCTAAACTGCCTGGTTTGCCGGTTTTGGACCAGGAACGGAGTTCGCGGCCGGGTTTTGCAGCAGACCAGGCTTGGGCTGCTGAGTGAATTTCCGGGTGGTCGGCACAAACGACAAGGGTGTTAGCCGAGTCGAACAGGCGCATTTTTTCCTGGAGTTTCACCGCGTCCGAGGGAAATCCCTCGCGGTGCGCCGGGCCGAGGTTGGTGAAAATGCCGATGTCGGGCCGGATGATTTGTGCCAAGCGTTCCATTTCGCCGGGGCGGGAAATACCTGCCTCGAAGATGCCGAGCGTGTGCTCCGCGCGGATTTGCCACACGGACAGCGGGACGCCCACCTGCGAATTGTAACTTTTGGGGCTGCGCACCACGCGGTGGCGGTGGCGGGTCAGTTGGTACAGCCATTCCTTCACCACGGTTTTGCCGTTGCTGCCGGTGATGCCCACAACGGGCAAGTGGAACTGCGCCCGGTGATGCGCAGCCAATGCCTGCAAGGCGGCCAGCGTATCAGGCACGAGCAGCACGGATGCGTCGGGCATATCGGGCAGGCCGGTTCTCCGGCTGACGACGAACATGCGCACCCCAGCCCGGTAAGCATCGCCGATGAAACGGTGGCCGTCGTGCCGTTGGCCCACTATCGCAAAAAAAAGCGATGCTGCGGGAGCGGTCACGCCCCGGCTGTCGAGCAGCGGCAGTTCGACGCGGCCCTCCGGGTGGCTTTTTTGCAGCCATTCGGCGCGGAGGATGTGCTGGATTTGGGTGAGGGAGTAGGGCATGGGTGGTAATCGCCTTTATTTTTTAACCATTTCAGGTAATTCCGTTGACACAAGAAATCGGAATACGGCAAGTCTCTACAAATCCTTCTGGTTCGACACTGTCCTGATTTGTTATTTCCGGGAGTCACCTGAAAATCCCGACAAGAGTAAGGCGCGATTGCCGAAAAGCGATACGAGTAGGCACGGAATCAAAAAAAATCCAAAACATGGCAAAAGAATCAAAAGAAAAAAGTCCCGGCAGGAGCGACGAAATCCTCAAAATCCTGCTCAACGTGCGGGTATCTGTAGCCAAGTCTGCCAAGCTGGCAAGTTTTGCGCAATCACTTGAAATGCCTGGATTTGTGCTCGACAGCAGTGTTGAATCAGGGTTGGCGCACTTTTCATGCCCCATCAACTTGTGTATTTTTCCAAACAAAAAGGCCGTCACGCACATATCATGCGGACGGCCTTTTTGTTGACTCAGGAATATTCGGAAGACAAACAAGTTCTTGTTCACGCCTTCCATGATGCGGAGGAATTAAGGCAGAATCACCTTGTCAATGGCATGTACTACGCCGTTTGAACCCTGGACGTCGGTAGCAATAATGTTCGACGTGCGGTTTTTGGCGTCTACGATTTTGGCGCCTCCGGTAAGGTCAATTTTTAACGTGCTGCCTCCAAATGTGCTAACCACTTGCTGGTTTGTCAGTTGGGTGGAGAGTACGTTTGCGCCATTTACCACGTGGTACTGCAGTACAGCGTTCAGCGTTGCGGCTGGGATAGCGTTCAGGTTGGCCACGTTTAATTCGGTGAGTAGTGCTGCAAATGCGGCGTTTGTGGGAGCAAATACAGTGAAAGGCCCCGTGCCGGACAATAATGTCACATAGTCAACGCCAAGATCCGAACGGGTGAGGGCAGCTACCAAGGTGCTGAAATTCGGGTTGTTCAGTGCCTGATTTACCACCGTTGGGGGAACAATTACTTTGTCAATAATGTGCACCACACCGTTGGACGCGTTTACATCAGCTGTAGTCACCGTCGAACCACCAATTTTAACACCGCTTGTCAGGTCAACATAGTTGTTCAGGTAGCTGGTAGAGGTACCAAATGGCAACAAGGTTTCGACGTAGCCGGTTGTCAATGCAGTGGAACGGACTTCGCCGCTCACTACGTGGTTCAAAAGAATATCCTCCAAAACATCGGTGGGAACATCTTCCAACTTGGAAAAGCCCAGCGACGAAAGCAGACTGGCAAAGGCAGCATTGGTTGGAGCGAAAACGGTGAGTTTGGCTGAGCCGGAAAGTTCATCCACGAGCCCGGCGCGCTGAACAGCCGCCACAAGGGTGCTAAGGTTAGCATTACCCTGCGCAACCTCCACAATGTTCTTGGGATCTTCGTCATCATCTTTACAGGATGTGAAAGCCAGAGTAGCGCCCAAGGCGAGGACCAAACTAAAAAGTAATTTTTTCATGTGTATCAAAATGTTGAATTTAAGAAATGAAGTGTAGTTGAAAGGCACATGAAACGGTGATTCACTTTTTTTGTTTAATCGTTAGCAGATAAAAAGATTTAATCATTAAACAAAATGATAAATTTTTGCATAAACCGCAATTTCCATGACTGATTTGTGAACCTAACGGCTAAAGGCATTTTTCTACACATGTGTAGGGTTCACCAGTTTGGACATGTTTGCCTAAACCAGCGTGCGGCAGATGACTTTGGACATTGCCGGTATTTGACCGTTAAGGCAGAATCAGGGAAGGAAATATCTCTTTTCGTAACGGTGTTGCGCTGCACCAGTTAGCCAACGTCGGACGTGTCGGCCAACTTTTTGGGTCCTTGCTCGCTGGCGCTTGGTAAGAAGGCTATGTATAGCAGCAAGTGGTGGCCAATATGAATCCGGAGGCTTTGCCTTTTTTCTACCCGGCGAAGGATTGCTTGGAAATGGATCTGGTCATTGTGCAGGGCATCGGCCGCCATTGGCGTCAAGTTCAGCGCCAATCCAACGCTGGCGAGGGGTAATCACTTTGCTTTAAAAGCTCCTCTCAAGATCATCGTGGCACAGGTGGAAAGTGCATGTCCATTTGATTAAGAGCGTGTTTAAATTTAACATTCGGATGGCAGGGCGATTCAATTTTATCCTGGCCAAGGCATTTTTTGCAGGCGTATGTGGGCAATACGGCGAAAAAAATAACGCAGGGCAGGATAAAATTGGACGACCTGACGCCGAAATGTTAAATTTAAACACGCTCTAAG
>JBJXEZ010000358.1:0-3198 GCA_046153695.1 Saprospiraceae bacterium | reverse complement strand
CGGTGACGTAAATCCAAACGATGCCTCCGGGGAAAAAAGGCGGCACCAAGCCAGCCAGTTCAGCCCCGTCTTGCAAGTGTTTCACACCGAAACCCACCAGAGGCACCAGCAGCAGGTATCGGCCAAGTCCAATTAAAGCATTCATGTCGTCAGGTTTTGATGAAAAATAATTGTTTCTAATTTTCGCTCAAAAATAGACGACATCGGGCAAACAATAGGCCCAGGCTAAAAGAATATTTTGCTGAAAACAGATTTTGCCAATCTGCCCTTCCCTCCGGTTGCTGCGGCAGGCTTGTCGAGCATCGAGGAAGCAAGTTACCTTCACCGCAAAACAATACGCAGATCATGCCCATCCTTCCTGCCACACTTACTGACATCCCTGCCCTGCTCACACTCGTCAACGGTGCGTTTCGGGGCGACTCCGCCCGCCAGGGCTGGACCCACGAATCGGACCTGTTGCAAGGCGAATTGCGCACCGACGAAACCAGCCTCCTCGACCTGCTACAACAGCCTGGCGGCACTGTCCTGAAATACTGCTCTGACACAGGCTACATGGAGGGCTGTGTGTATTTGCAGGTGAAAACCAATGAGTTGTATCTCGGTATGCTCACCGTCGCGCCCGCACTGCAAGGAGCAGGCATTGGTAAATTGCTGTTGGCTGCGGCTGAGACGTACGCCCGGCAGTCAGGCTGCGCCAAAATTCGGATGCGCGTGCTCTCCACACGGCATGAACTGATCGCTTGGTACGAGCGGCATGGCTACCGGCTCACTGGTGAAACGGAGCCTTACGCCTTTGACCACAAGTTTGGGGTGCCGACGCAGCCGCTGGAATTTGTGATACTGGAAAAAGCGGTATGACCACCAAATACGCCGATTGTCGCTGGGCCTCACGATTTGCCATCCACCATCTCATCTCATCCTCTACCTTTCAGGCAAATATTTTTTTTATGAGCCATACTGCCCTCGTCACCTGTATCTCTGTTTTGTTCTCCATCCAGTCGTCCGCGGCCACACGTTACGTCACGCCAGCGGGCGCAGGCGCTATGGATGGCACGAGTTGGGCCAACGCCTTCCCCGGCGCATCGTTGCAAACAGCCATCACAGCCTCTGCATCTGGCGATCAGGTGTGGGTGGCCGCTGGCACCTACCTCACCACCACGACCACTACGCGAACCATCTATTTTGGCCTGAAAACCGGCGTGGCCGTCTATGGGAGTTTTGTCGGCAACGAAACCGTCCTGTCAGATCGGGCCTTGACCTGCGGGCCTACCTCCATTTTAAGCGCGGAAATAGGGAGCGCGGGCATTGCCGACAACAGCTACCACGTGATCAGCAACACTGGGGTGGGCAACTCCGCTGTTTTGGACGGGTTTGTTGTTCAGGATGGCAACGCGAATTTTGACCTGACTGGCGCGGACACCAGGAGCCTGGGCGGTGGTATGCTCAATGCGGGCAACAGCAGCGGCACGGCCAGCCCAACCGTGCGCAACTGCCTGTTTACCAACAACACTGCTCTTTTTGGCGGCGGGATGTTCAATCACGGGCAAAACTCCGGCAACGCAAACCCCATCGTCTCGAACTGTATTTTTTACGCCAACAATGCCACGAGCGGCGGCGGCGGGATGGACAATTTTGGCTACAACGGAAACGCCAGCCCGACAGTCACCAACTGCATTTTTGCCAACAACACCGCGACCACCCGGGCAGGCGGGATGTACTGCTGGGGCGGCGGCAATGGCAATGCCAACCCAAGCATTTTGAACTGCTCTTTTGTCGGCAATTCGGCCATTGACGGTGGCGGCCTGGTGGCCGACAGGTCCAACTTTGCGTCTGGCAACTCCGGCAACAGCAACCCGACCGTCAAAAACAGCATTTTTTGGGGCAACACGGCCTCTGGAACCGGGCCTCAGTTTTTCCTGATCGGAGGGGCCACTTTTACCGCCACCTACTCGGACATTGATTTGACCGGACAAAACGCGCCCCACACCATTTCTGGCCCCGGAACCGGAAATCTGAACACCGCGCCCCTGTTCACAGACGATGCTAATCTGGATGGTGCCGACAACTGCTGGATGACGACCGACGATGGGCTTCATTTGAGCGGAGGCTCGCCCTGCATCAATGCGGGAAACAATAGCGGGGTGCCGTCGGGCGATTTGAAATTCTATCAACGGATAGCCGATGGCACAGTGGACATGGGGGTCTATGAAGAAAACTCGACCCCGCTGCCCATTGTCCTGCTGGCTTTTTATGGCAAATCCGAACTCGCGCTCCATCAACTTTACTGGACCACTGCCAGCGAGCGCAACAACAGCCACTTCGAAATACAGCGCAGCGGCGATGCTTTGGGCTTTGAAATTATTGGCACCGTGCAAGGCGCAGGAAACAGCGACGCGCCAGTTCAGTATAGATTTACAGACGAAAAAGTGTTGAATGCTGCGAATTACTACCGCTTAAAACAAGTAGATGTTGACGGACAATGGACATTCAGCGAAGTGCTTCTATTGAAAAGCCGAAATCCGTCAAGCAGCCCGTTCACTTACAACAACCCGGTTTTTGATGTGCTGACCATTCGTACCCACAACGCTTTTTTACCCCACGACACTTTTTACCTCCTCAATGCCTACGGCGAAACGCTTTACACAATTTCGGCAATGGACGAAGTCTTTGCCATAGACTTGGGCGACCTTCCCAACGGGATATACTTTTTGAACAGCCCAAGCACACCCGGGCTGTTCAAGGTCATCAAGGCATATTGAATGTCCAATGTCCAACAAGAGATGTCCAATGTCCAAGTTGGCGCTGGGCAAATTATCCGATTTGAACCAACGAAATTTTAACCGATGAACACTTGGACATTGGACATTTCTTGTTGGACATTTGACATTTGACATTCCCCCTCACCTTTCCACCACCACACCCTTCGTCGCCTGCTCTCCGCTTCCGCTCAAAATCCGCAGTTGGTAGGCCCCGGCGGGCAAAGTGCGCAGGTCGAGCGGGATGTTCTGTTCCGTCACCTGATGCACCGTCCAGGCTTGCAGGGCGCGGCCCGTAGCATCTGTCAGGCTGAGGTAGAGCGTCTGGGCGGTGGGCAGCGCGACAGCGAGCGTAGCCTTATCGCGGGCTGGATTGGGGAAAATTTCGGCGAAGAGCGCGGCCTTCGGGTCGCCGGTGCCGGAGGTGGCCGTCAGCACGAAG
>JBJXEZ010000199.1:0-29779 GCA_046153695.1 Saprospiraceae bacterium | reverse complement strand
CTTCGGCCAATAACTTTTCGGTGACGGCCCCCGACGTAAAGGACTGCGAACCATCGGCCAGCCTGTCGGCAACGACGAGCCTTCCGGGCACGGTGGTGTGGACGACCCTCGGTGGTCAACCGGTACCGAACCCGAACGCTGTTGCAGCCGGGACGTATATCGCCACAGCCACGGATTTATCCGGCCTTTGCACGGACACGGACACTGCAACGGTGACGCTGCAGGATTCGATAGATGTCAGCAACGCAGTGCATGTACTAGTTCGCTGCAACAGCCTGAGCGTGGTTTTTGTGAACACAAGCGGGCTGGCGGGCACATGGACTTTTGGCGACGGCACTACGCTGTTTTCACAAGGCGACACCGTTTTGCATTCCTATGCCGCGTTTACGAGCTACTCTGTTCAATTTGTCCCCGATGGCGATTGCGTGCAACCGTACTTGGAAATGCTTGTACTAGCTCCTTCGTTTTTCGACGTAAACGCCCCAGACGTGTTGGATTGCGATACAATTGCCATGCTGAACGCGACCACAACTTTTCCCGCCACGGTAACTTGGACTGATTTGGCCGGTAACCCGGTCAATCCGGCTGCTGTTGGGGCGGGTACCTACATCGCTTCCGCTATTGACCCGACGCAGTTTTGCTTTGCTACCGATTCGGCGGTGGTCACGTTGCTGGACAGCGTTGATCTCACACCGTTCATCACCGTTTCGCCGGCTTGCAATGGTACCACGGTTATTTTTGAAAATACCAGCGGGTACACGGGTACCTGGAATTTTGGCGACAACAGCGCGACCAGCACACTCGACAGCGTAGCCCATATTTACCCGCAGCCGGGTGTGTATCCGGTGACGTTCGTGAGTGCCGAACCGTGCGTGCGGCCATTTGCTGCGGCCGTGACGGTCACACCGTCCGCGTTCACCGTGTCTGCCCCGGACGTGCGTGTGTGCGAACCGGAGGCTATGCTTACAGCCGTAACGAGCCTCCCGGGCACGGTCGTCTGGACTGATTTGGCTGGCAATCCGGTCAACCCGGATTCGGTTGGCGCGGGCACATACATCGCCATTGCGACCGACGTATCCGGCTTGTGTGTGGTTCGAGACACGGTGACAGTGGAGACGATTTTCGTTGGCGTGACGGCCGAGGTAACAGGTAAAGACATGGTTTGCCTCAACGATTCAACCTCCCTGCTGGCCGTTCCGGTTGGCAACGCCGGGACGTACACCTACTCGTGGTCGCCCGCTGAAACGCTTACCGGTGCTGACACACCCACGCCGACGGCTATACCTAACGGCCCGCAAACGTACACCGTTACCGTCACTGGCGACGATTTGTGCACGGCTACGGCTACTGTGGAGGTGTTTTTTATGGAAACCCAGTGCCGCGATCCCTACATTTTTGTGCCCCAGGCATTCACACCCAATGGTGATGGAAACAACGATATGTTCCGGGTACGCGGCACCGATATCACCGAACTGTACTTCATCGTGTACAACCGCTGGGGTGAGGAGGTTTACCGGACGGAAGACCCGCAACACAGCGGCTGGGACGGTACATTCCGGGGGCAGGCGGTCACGCCGGATGCCTTTGGTTGGTATTTGCGCGTGCGTTGCGGGGGCGGACAGGTTTTTGAAAACAAAGGAAATGTAACGTTGCTGAAATAGTCCCCTAGAGCGTGTTTAACATTTAGTCGCCGGCTGCAAGCGGCGACTAAATGTTAAACACGCTCTTAGTTTTTCATCAACCGACTCAATTGCCGCTCGCTCATCAGCCCTACTTGCCGGGCCACTTGCGACCGCGACAAATCGGGTTTTTTCAGGAGCTCCCGGATGCGCTCGCGGCGCAGCAGGCCCACATAATCGCCGATGGTGATACCGGTTTCTTTTTTGAAAATGCGGGTGAAGTTGCGGGTACTCATGTTCGCCAGGGAGGCCAGTTGGAGCAGCGTAGCCTTTTTTTCGAGGTTGTCCACCAACCAATCCTGTACAGCATGGATGCCGCTATGCAAGTGGTTTCGGTAGCACAAAAAGATGCTTTGTTGGGCTGCGTTGCCGTCTCGGCGAATGTACACAACGATCTCCCGGGCGACCTTGTTGGCGAAATACGCCCCCTTTTCCTTTTCCACAATGTACAGGGCGAGGTCAATTCCAGAGGCAATGCCCGCGCTGGTAAGGATGCCGTCCCGATCGGTGTACAACACGTTTTCCAGCACGCGAGCGGCCGGGCGGAGTCGTTGCAATTTTTGCGTGTACTTCCAGTGTGTTGTGCAGTGTCTACCGTCGAGAAAACCGCCAGCCGCCAGCAAAAACGCCCCGGTACACACGGAACACAGGTTGACCTGCCGGGAATATGCCTCCTTGAGCCAGGTTAGCAGGTCGCGCACTGCCTCCCGGTTGGGCCCGGAAAGCACGTCCAGGTCCATGCCCGGGATGAAAACATAGTCGCCTTTTTTCACCGGCACCTCGGAGAAATGTTTCAAGCGGGCGAAATGCAGCCCCGAGGAAGTGCCCGCATCCTGGGCGTAGGTGCCGTACTCAAGTTCGAAGGGGGCTTTGTAAAAAATCGCTTCGCTAAACACCTGGTCGGGCCCTGCCAGATCGAGGAAGTGGGTTTTGGGAGAAATGACGAAAACAAACTTGATTGGCATGGCTTATTGCTTGATCCGGTTGAACTCTTTTTCGTTGATCGCTTTGTTTTTGTAGCGAAAATTATTGATACCGCCGATTTTCCAGACTGCTGTCAGGCGCAAATATTGCGACAAAAAACGCTGGTGAAAATCAGAGGTGATCGTGTTGATTGTTCGGTTGCCCTTGAATCGCGCAGTAAAGAACAAGTCATTGAACTGTAACTGGACGTCCAATCGGTCGCCGAAAAACGTCCGTGAGGCACCCATGGTCAAGTAAAAATTCGGCTTCCAATCCGTGAATCCGTCGGACATGGCACCAAAATATTCGCCCGTCACATCGAGGTTAAACCACTTTGGGATTGCAAACTGGTGGTACGAGTACACGTACAGTTGTGCCCGGGAGGCGCGTGTAGCGTACGTTGAGCGATCGTCCGCGAAACGGAAAAAATTGCCCCTCAGGATGGTGTATGAGCTGTACTGACCGGTTTCCACGGGCAGATCGAGTGCGGCAAAAAAGATGCGCCGGTTTTGGATGTTATCTTGCACAAACACCACACTGTTTTCCCCAGAAATGCCGGGCTTGGCCACTGCCCAGAGGGTGTTTTGCGAGTGCGTATAGCCGAATTTCAGCGTGTAATTTTTGTGGGTGAGGCTCCATTCCAGTTGACTCAAAAACTCCGGAGTCAGGCGCGGGTTGCCCTGAATACTGGTCAGCGAGTCGAGATACCACAGGAACGGATCGAGGTTTTGGTACACGGGGCGGTTGATTTTTCTGGCAAATGACAACCCTGTGCTCCAGTTCTCGTTCAGTTCGACATTGACCTTGGCGCTCGGGAACAGGTTGAAATACGCCGAGTCCACGATGGTCTGGTTTAGTTTTTGGGAAAAAGCGTTCACCGTGGTGTGTTCCGCTCGCAACCCGACATTGTAGGTCCATTTGCTTAAGGTGCCACTAAATAGGGCATAGGCAGCCGGCACGGTTTCTTTGTACCGGTTGCCGTTTGCTAACGCCGGGTTTTCCACAAAACTGCCGTCACCTTCGGCACGGGTCAAAAACCGGATGCGGCCCTCGTTGGTGATGGTATAGTACTTGGCTCCAAACTCGCTTTTTATGCCCCCTGGCAGGAATTTCGTTACGTCTACTTGCGCCGTGGTGAGGCGTATCCGATTGTACCCGTCGTTGATTTTGTAGGATTTTGAAACATCGGTTTCCGAACGGCTTATGGTCTCCGCGATGTTGTCGAGCAACTGGTTTTCAAAATCATTGTATTGCACGCCGGCAAAAAGCGACCCGCCAAGGGTATCCAGTCGCAAGGAATAATTCAGATTCCCCGAATGGTTGTCGAGTGCTGTGGTGGCAGCGTTTTGCATCCGAATCAGTGTCAGTTGTTGAGTTGGGGAAAAATAGTCGCCGTCCTGAGCCACGTCCAGCGTGAAAAAATGGCTCAGGCCATCGTACTGGAATGAAATATCACTGCGGTCGTTGACCTGGTATCCTGCTCCGAGGCGGTAATAATGCACGTTTTTGGAGGTAGCGTTTTCCCGATAGTAATAATTGGTGTTGTACAGGCCGCCTGGTGCCGTCAGTTGTGTGCTGTAGCGGTTTTCATTCCATTTTGTTCCATAGTCGTTGGCGAAGTATGCCGTAAATGAAAGCGGGTCTTTTTTCAGGTCAAGATTGAGGCTTGCGTTGTTCATGAAGTGCTCGCCAAACGGTGCATTGGGGACAAAACCGGCGGTTATGCTCTCGCTCAAGGTAGCTAAAAGCCCGCTATGATAGCTGCTTTTCATGGTGACCAATATCACGGCTTTTGCTCGGGCATCGTATTTGGCTGAGGGGTTGGTAATGATCTCGATGGCGTGAATCTGGCCTGGAGGCAGGCTTCTAAAGGCGCCAAACGGGATTTCCTTGCCGTTCAAATAAATAGCCGCTTCGCCCCTGCCAAACACATTAACCCGGCCGGAGGCGATGGTCACGCCGGGGGTTTTGGTGAGCATTTCCACCGCATTGGCACTCTTGCCAAGCATCGTGTTTTGCACGTTGAGGCGGGTGCCATCGGGGGTTTTTTCAAACATCTTCTTGCGAGCGCTCACGGTCACTTCGCCAAGCAATGCAGGCGATTCTTTAAGCGCGATCTCGCCCACATCGATCGCGGGCGTTCCGGCGGAAATGGTCACTGGAATGTCCGCATCAGAAAACCCAAGCGAGGTCACACGCAGCAGGTAGCTACCCGCCGAATCCGCCGACAAGGCAAATGCGCCGTTTTCAAAAAAAACGCCCCGAACCAGTTGCTCGCCGTTGCTGTCGAGTAGCAGGGCGTTGCCGGGCAGGGCGTTTTTTTGCAGGTCGGTGACCATGCCAGTCAGGGTGAAAACTTGCGCCCCGATGATAAATCGGGACAAGAGAAACGCGGCAACCAGTATGCCGGACTTGGGTAAAAAAACACGTTTTTTCATAGCAAAATATAAATTTTGCCACAAATGTCCGGTGCTGAATGTTACCGCGTTGGCCAGAGATCAGACGGATCAGGCCAAATTATATCAGAGACAAATACCGCTCCTTTAAAATGTTGAAATGGTGGCGCTGATGCCCCACAATTGTGAAACCAAATGCCAGCACCGACATTTGGGAGCGCCAACAGATACCTGACCGCTGGAGTTGTTCGTCGGTGAGGTAAGTGTAAAAAATCCGGGTAGCGTTGCGCAGGGCGGACATTTCCACCACCAGATCGGGGATACTCCGCGCATTGGCCCCTGCCTTGGCAGCGATGAGGTCTTCGTCCATGCCCTGCGTTTTTTTGAGGGCTTCCCGGGCAAAAACCAGGGCGCGGTAGCCCATGATCCGCTCCCAGTCAATAAGGTGCTGGAGGATGTCGGCCACCGTCCACTTGCCGGGAGCATAGGTTTGGTGGCCAAGTTTCTGACAGGAAGCCCAGTCGAACGTGGCAATCTCGTCAAGGCTGGCCTGAAAGGCTTGATCCATTTCCACGTTACCGTACAAGTTGATGTACCGGTCGAAATACAGGGGCATGGGGTTGATGTGCGACTTTTTCATGGCTTGATTTTGTATTGTTTTACTGTAAAGAAATCCGCTCCAGCACCGTTTCCAGCACCACCGGACAGAGGATCAGCGCTTGAGGTATCGTTGCCAGCGCGTCCAGTTCAGCGAGAGCGGCGGCGACTTCGTCGTTGGTCAGGTAGCCGCGTTCGGCCAGTTTGGGTACATAAATTTTCAGGAAAGAGCGCGGCCATTCCCAGGTCAACTCATTCGGGCGGGCGCTTTTTGCGATGACACGGGTGTGCAGCACTTTCATGCCTATCCGCTCGCCCATCGCGGGCACGAGGCGACCCACGTCAATGTCGCCCGGCTGTTCGCGCATGGAGCGGTAACAGCCAGAGAGGGCCGTTTTGAAGTGCGGCAGCGGCGGCTCGGTCTGGAAAACCGACCAGTCGAAATACTCCTGAACGACCAATCGTCCGCCGGGTTTTAGGGCATCACGCACCTTGATCAGTACCTGTTCTGGGTTGGGAACCCATGCCAGCGCCCAACGGCTGTATGCCCCGTCGAGGCTGCCGGGCTGGAGTTCCATGTCATCGAAGGAGCAGTTTTGCGCGTCAATCACCAGCCCGTGCAGGTCGGCCTGTTGTTTCAAAAAAGAAATGTAGTTGGCTGACAGGTCCACGCCGATAACGCGACCTGCTTGGCCAGCGAGGTAGGCCATTTCGAGTGTGCAAAAGCCGGGGCCGCAGCCGAGGTCGAGTAAGGTGTGGCCCGATTGGAAACCGCCTAACTCCCATCCACGACGTGCCTCTGCGGCCCAAACCTGATGTTGCAGGCCAAGTCGATGCAATTCTGTACATTCAGTTCCGAGGATGTAGGCGTTGCTTTCGGCTTGCTCCATTGCGTTGTTTTTCATGGGAATTGAATTCTTTTCAACGCAAAAGTCCGAAAATTTAAAAACACGCAAGCGGCCAAGTTTAGGACGAATCAGGCCAAACTTCGAGACGTTTTTTTTCAAAATGAAAAAGTAAAAATAGAATGGCGCAGCACTCCGACCCGTGTGTCGGTGCGCTGCGCCATAGCGGTGCATTTGAAAACCCAAACCAACTTACGTCCGCACCACCATTACTTTTCCGCTTTGAATCTGCCCATTTTTCCAGATACGCAGGGTGTAAAAACCTGGCGGCAGGTCGTGTACCTGTACGCTGTGTAAACCCGCCCGTAGCTGTTCAAGGCTGCGAACGGCCTTGCCTTCGGAATCGTAGAGCGTCAATTTTTCTGCTTCGAAGGGCAGCTCAATGCTGAACTGCGACACAGCGGGATTGGGGTAGTACAGCACGGGTTTGGGTGCGGGTTCGGTACTTTGCGGATCTTGCCGGTCTTCCACGAACTGGATACTGGACTTGCCCTCGCAGGTGGGCACGGTGGTGTACTCCGTGATGAGGCGCACGAGCAGGCTATTGAGCGGCTCCACTTTATACTCGTCGGTGGTGGGTTCGAGGTGTTTGCCCCCGATGCCGGAGTGGTCGGTGAGAAAAACGTAGCTGCCGTTGGTGGCGAGGCCAAAAAATTTCATCAAAAACTCGGTGTCTTTTTGGATTCCGCTGGCGCTCAGGGGCACAATGCGGATACCGCGCTTGGCTGCTTCCCGGATGCTGTTTTTCAGGCTTTCGAGCACTTCCGGGCGCTGGTGGGGGCTGGCATCAAGGACGAGGAAGCAGATACGGGCCACGGCCTCGTGGCTCCAGGGTTGGCGCAGGGTTTCTTCCAGTGCGGAGTGGACGGCCTCGGGGTAGTCGCCACCGCCGCCGGCTGATTGTTTGCGGATGTAGTCTACGGTTTTGGCCGCGTCGTGGTTGAGGGCGCTGCTTTTCACCACATAGTCGTCGCCCTCGTCGCGGTAAAACACTGAACCGGTACGTACGTCAAGCCCGGGATTTGCGGCCCGTACACGCCCGATCACGTCCAGCAGTTCGGTTTTCAGGTACTCCAGTTCGTCGCCCATACTGCCGGTGGCATCCACCGTCCACACGATGTCTACGGTTTTGGCGTGTTGACATTCGCGTTGGATTTTGTACTGGTTAATGCCCTGTGAAAAGGGCTTGGCCGTGCCGAGTTCGAGGCGTTTGCCGCTTACTTCAGCAGTGAGGGTCAGCACCTGTTCGACAGTGTTTGTATCAAAAAAACCGGCCCAAAGTTCGGCCATGCCGATATTGCTGGTGCGGGCTTCCCAGATACAGGTTCCTGATTTGTCAAGCAATTTTACAGCGGCATCACTCACAGGTAATCCGTCTTGATTTTGCAGCAACACGGAGTACCGGTTTTTGGGAAAAAACTGGTACATCTTCTGGTACTGGTCAGTTTCGCCGTCCTTGAGCAGGTCGGCCCAATGGGTATTCCAGTTGTGCAGGTCGTTCCATTCGCCTGCTGTTAGCAAGCCTGCTCGGGGTTTGGGCTGCGAGGGCACGCCGGGGTGGGGGAGTGGTTCCGTGGTTGGTTCGTCGCGTGTGTAAGCGACCTCCTCGCGGCTATCAGACATCAAAAGGGCTGGCTCGACATCCATGACAGGCGGCGGCGCACCTGATACACGGATACCATCTATGTAGTAGCTAGTTGCCTCCGACCTGCTGCCATTTATTAAAATTGATGCAGGTTCAATTGCATCGGATGCAGGTTTGGCTGACAGTATGTCTTTTTTTCTGGGCGATGTACTTTTTGAGGCTGTTGCTTCCGTGGCGGGGCTTACTTTTTTGGCTAAATCCGGACGAGCCCTGCCCATATAACCGGTTTCCGTGCCAACGACAAACGCATAATCAGAAGGGCCGGCCTGATCCCGGGCTTGCCGGTAGTTCCGCACTACGACTTCTTCGGTGGCAGCGTTGCCGAGCGCGGCATGCAGTTTGTTGGCCTTGCTGGCTAAAACAGGCACGCCCACGATGCGGTGGGTTTCACGGCCGGGGGCCGAAATGTTCACGGTGTAGGTGCCGGGAGCCAGTTCGAGGCGGTAAACGCCCGCCGTGTCAGTGGTCGTTTTGCCAGCCAGATCGGTGTTGTTTAGCGCCCGGATTTCGGCCCCGACAAGGGGCGCTCCGGTTTCATCTGTGATTTTCCCGACGAGTGCGGTGCCAGTTTTTTGAAATGAAAATGCCGCAAGGCCAAGCATAGCGGCGGAAATGAATAGGACAAGGAAGTGTTTCATGCAAACAAGTGTTTTTTGTTAAAACGAAGAATCGGGCAAGGGATGCGGCCGGGAGGGGAAAATGCACAAGCCCGGGAGTTTTTTTTCTGGTCATGCGCAAAGGATAAAAAATACCTTGCACGCTTAAACCAATTAACGCAATTGCTATCCAAGCCACTTTGCAAACAAACACCCTCATGCATGCCTAAATTGCTGTTTTTCTTCCTGCTTCTTCACCTGCCTGGTTTGTCGAAGGCGCAGCCAAACGGCCCGCCAGATACGTTTTCGGTATTTTTTTTCCTGTTGGAAGACTGCAAGATCACCCAGGCATACACGGATAAAATGCAACACCTCGTGCAGGAATTTGCAGGCGACAGCATTCAATTTCAGGGATACTTCCCCAATCCAATTTCCGAGGATTCCACTGTGCATGCCTTTATCCAGAAACACAAACTGCCATTTCCCTGCACCCGCGAAGCGGCTGCTGGTGCTGCAAGGCGGTTTAGCGTAACGGTTACGCCCGAAGTAGTGGTGTACAACGAAACACGCCAAACAGTTGTTTACCAAGGCCGTATTGACAATCTGTATGAGCGGGTTGGGTTACGCCGCCAAGTGGTCACTTCCCACGAATTGGAGGCCGCATTGTACTGCATTCGCCACAATAAACCGGTACCAATCCCGCGGACTAACGCCGTGGGCTGTTTTTTAGACCTAAATTAGTTTCCGCTCAAATATGAAAAAACTCGCCTTCCATTGCCTGCTTTTAGTACTTCCGGTTGCTGCCAGTACGCAACCGATCACCTGGAGCGAACACGTAGCGCCCATCGTGTACAAGCACTGCACATCCTGCCACCGACCGGGCGAAATCGCGCCATTCTCGCTTACGTCGTACACCGAGGCGTTCGGATGGGCGAATATGATGCGCTATGTCACCGAAATCCGTTACATGCCGCCGTGGAAGCCCGACCCCAAATTCGGGGCTGATTACATTGGCGAAAACTACCTGTCGGACGGTGAGATAGCCACCATCAAGGCCTGGGTGCAAGGCGGCGCCCCGCAGGGTAACCCGGCACTGGAACCGCCATTGCCGGTTTTTCCGACCGGCTCACAGGTGGGCACACCCGATCTGGTGCTGTCGTTTGCCCAAAAACACCTGCACCCAGGCAATGGCTACGACGAGTACCGTTACTTCGTCCTGCCCACCGGCCTGACGCAGAAAAAAGACCTCGTGGCGCTGGAGATGCGCCCGGGCAATACCAAAATTGTGCACCACGCACTGTTTTGGGCCGATACATCGGGCACAGCAGCGGCCCTTGATGCGCAAACGCCCGAATATGGCTACACTGGCCAGGGCAGCGGAAGTGGACAAGTTAATTTCGAGGACCAACTGCCGGGCTATGTACCCGGTTCCCGACCCAATCTGTTTACCAACGGCATGGCGCAACGCATCGAAGCGGGTAGCGATATTGTGTTGCAGGTGCATTACGCACCCACGCCCACTGACGAGCCTGACTCGTCCACGGTGTACCTGTTTTTTGCCGATCAGCCAGCCACACGATTCGTGCGCACGCACATCATGCTGCCCTACTCCTTGGTGAACGGGCCGTTCGTTATGCCGGCCAATACGGTCCGGGAATTTCACGGCGTGTTCAAAACCCCGCTTGACATTAGCCTGCTGGGTGTGGCCCCGCACTGCCACATGCTGGGAAAAAACTGGCGCGTATTTGCCATCACGCCTCAAAAAGACACGATCCCGCTCATCCACATCGAAAACTGGGACTTCAACTGGCAAGGCATGTACCATTTCCAAAAACTGCAGAAACTGCCGAAAAACACGGAAATACACGCCTTCGCTACGTACGACAATACCAGCAACAACCCACTCAACCCCAACCATCCGCCCCAAACGATGACCTGGGGAGAAAGTACCACCGACGAAATGTATTACCTGCCCCTGTTGTGGCTGCCCTATTTGCCAGGCGACGAGAACCTCAACCTCGATGGCAGCACGACCGCAACGGGTCAACCTTTCCATTTCAGTCAAACCCGACTTTATCCGGTTACGCCAAACCCCGTGCGCGGGCGCGTGGTGATCGGTTTTACCTTGTCGGAAACGAGCAATACCGTTGTGGAAATCTTCGATCTGGAGGGCCGCTTGCTGGAAACGCTGCTGCCGAACAGCCGAGCGTTGGCAGGCGAACACATCCTGCATTGGGACACCTCGCATTTGCCCGCCGGGCTGTACAATGTGGTGCTGCGAGCAGGCGGAACGACACAGGCTCAAAAAGTGGTGGTGCCGTAAAGGATTGTGCGGTTTTTGTATACGCCGCTTTTGTCATTTCGTAGGAATGACAAAAGCAGCGTACACAAAAGCAGCTACCGCACCAACGTCGTATTCCCTTTGTACACCTCCCGCACCCCGTCCGCGAATTCCACCTCCAGCACCCACACAAAAACGGCGGGGTTCATAGGCTCACCGCGGAAAGTGCCGTCCCAGCCCGTGGTTGGGTCGTTCAGCAGGAAATCCTGCGCCTCGTACACCTCCTCACCCCAGCGGTCGTACACCCGGAACGTCAGCACGCGCACACCCTGCTGGCCGTGGGTGAGCAGCCGATCGTTGTTGCCGTCGCCGTTGGGCGAAAAGCCCGTTGGAACATGTACACGCCGCACTTTTTCCACCATTACGAGTACGCGGTCGGTGGCGATGCAGCCAAACGAGTCCACGATCTTCAGACCGAACCAGTGCCCGTTCTCGAGGCCATCCACGAACGGGTCGGGACAATCAAGGCAGCTCAGCCACAGGCTGTCCGAGGGGTTCCACACATACTGAATAGGGCCGCTCACATTGGTCGTCACGGCCATCAACTGGGTACTTTCGCCATACTGAATCGTGATCGTAGGGCCAAGTTCCAGGTCTATTTTGGGTCGCTGCATCACCTCCACGGTGTCCAACGTGACGGTACAACCGTTGATATCCACGATGCGGGGAGCATACTTACCGGCGGTTAGTCCGATGAGTCTCGACGAGCCGATCCACGGCCCGTCGTTGAGGGCGTATCGGTATGGTGCTGTGCCGCCAGCGGTCACAATCTGGATGACCCCGGAAAACCCGCCGTAGCATCCCACGTCTGTTACGACCACGGTGCCGGTGAGCGGCACGTCGGGTTGTAAAATTACGACGGAGTCTACGATGGTGCACCCGACTTTATCGGTTAAGGTAACCGCATAACTACCGGCAGCCAGCATGTTGACACTCGTTCCGGTAGTGCCCGTTTGCCAGACAAACTGGTACGGAGGTACGCCACCTTCTCCAAACACGGTAGCCTTGCCCGTGCTTTCGCCGAAGCAAATAACCGGAGTCGGTTGCGCGCGCAGTTTCAACGCCGGGGGATGGGTCAGGGTCACGGAGGTCGTACCGGTACAACCCTTGGCATCCGTCACGGTCACGAAATAAGTGCCCGCACGCAGGTTTTGCGCCAGCGAGTCAACGGCTGAAACACCCGCGCCCCAGTTGTACGAATACGGCTTCAAGCCGCCGTTTCCGGTGGCGATAGCCCGTCCGGTGTTCCCGTCAAAACAGATAGGATTAACTGAACTGACGATGGTGGCACCCAGCATCGGCACGTCGGCGATGGTCACCGTTTGCGTGGCCGTGCAACCGAGCGCGTCCGTGGCGGTCACGGTGTAGGTTTTGCCCGCAGTCAGGTTATTGGCGATGCTGCCTGTTTGCTGCGGATTGGTGCTCCATAAATAGGTAAATTGGGCAAGGTTGGCTGCCGTGCCGCCGTATGTAGCGGCCGTCACTCGTGCCGTACCGTTGCTCCCGCCCGCGCAATCCACTTGGCTGCTTGTTACCTGGATCGCGAGTTGTTGCTTTTGCGGGACGGCGGTCATGGCCGTACGGGTACACCCGTTGCCGTCCGTTGTCGTTACAGTATAGGTGCCGGCAATAAGGCCGGAAATGCCCGGCGTGACTTGCCCACCCGGTGCCCAACTATACTGGTAGGGTGCGGTGCCTCCCGAAGCTGTCGCCATAGCAGTGCCATTGGCTGCGCCGAAACAGATCGTGTCGCCGAGGGCAGGTAACGCTACAGCCAGCGCAGTCGAGGGTTGCGTCAGCGATACAGGCTGTGTGCGGGTACAGCCCGCCACGTCCGTCACCGTGGCGGTATAATTGCCTGCGGCCAAATTGTTCAGCGTGGCGCCCGTGGCCGTGAAACTGTTGGGCCCGGTCCATGTGACCGTGTACGGCGAGGTGCCGCCGCCAAGGGTGAGCTGGATGCTGCCTGTGGAAGCACCGAAACAGCCAATGGTCTGGTGGGTTTCCGAGGAAGTCAGTACAGTTGGTTGGGCTACAGTGGCCGAGGCTGTGCGCGTGCAGCCGTTGCCGTCAGTGATAGTGACGGTGTATATGTTGGCTGGTTTGTTTGAAATGCCTGGTGTCGCCTCACCGCTGCTCCAGAGGTAACCAATGGGCGCAATGCCACCCGAGGCTGTCGAGGTGACCGAGCCGGTGCTTTGCCCAAAACAGTTCACCGCAATTGCCGTCAGATTGAGCGACAGCGCTGCGGGCTGGGAAATGGTTGTGCTGGCCGTGTTGGTGCAGCCGTTTCCATCGGTTACGGTCACCGTGTACGTACCTGCTACGAGGTTGGTGGCTGTGGGGGTAGTTTGCCCAAGCGGATCACTCCATTTGAACGTCAGGGTGCCACTGCCGCCCGAAGCCGTGGCCGTGGCGGTGCCCGTAGGCGTGCCGAAACAGGTGGCGTTCGTTCTGGTCGCGCTCAGGACAATGGCTGGCGGAGCGGTCACAGTGGCCGTTTGGGTGAGTGTGCAGCCGTTGGCATCGGTGATGGTGACCGTGTATGTGCCCGGCCCGAGATTGCTTATGGTCGGCGTGCTTTGTGCGGGAGTCGTGCTCCATAAAAACGTCTTGACACCCGTACCGCCCTGGGCGGTGGTGGTGGCAGTGCCGTTGTTCAGGTTGGCACAGGTAGCATTTGTGGCTGACGTGGTGGCTGTGAGCGCCGGCGGTTGGAAGATCAGCGCGAACGACGTTTTGGCGCAGCCTACGGCGTCTGTTACGGTGACCAAATGGCTGCCTGCTGGCAAATTCCCCACGTTGGGGCCAGTTTGGCCTGTACTCCAGGCGTACTGGTACGGCCCAACACCACCAGTGGCTGAAACGGAGGCCGCTCCGCTGGCTTGCCCGTTGCACTTGGCGGCAGTGGGCGTGACGAACAAAACCAGATCAGGTGGCGACGTGAGCGTGGCCGAAGCCGTCCCTGTACAGCTGTTGGCATCAGAGACGGTGACAGTGAATGTGCCTACAAGCAGGTTGACGGCATTTATAGCAGTTTGGCCAGCCGGGTCGCTCCATTTAAAATTGTATGGTATGGTGCCGCCGGATGGCATGGCTGCGATGGTCCCGTCGTCGCCGTTGAAGCAGGTTACATTGTCGGGATTGAGCACCACAACGATCGGCGGTTGGGTACCTACAGTCACCGAAAGCGCCGCTTGGCAGCCGTTTCCATCGGTCACGGTGACGGTATACATACCTGCTGCCAGATTGGTGGCTGTAGGGGTTGTCTGTCCGAGCGGGTCGCTCCATTTGTACGTCAGGATGCCGGTGCCGCCCGTAGCCGTGGCGGTAGCCGTGCCCGTGGCAGTGCCGAAACAGATGGCGTTCGTGCTGGCAGTGCTTAGAATAATAGCTGGCGCAGCGGTTACGGTTGCCGTTTGGGTGAGGGTGCAACCGTTGGCGTCGGTGATGGTGGCTGTGTACGTGCCCGGTGCGAGATTGATGATGGTCGGTGTGCCTTGGGCCGGGGTCGTGTTCCATGAAACCGTCTTGGCACCCGTACCGCCCTGAGCGATGGTGCTGGCTGTGCCGTTGTTAAGGTTGGCACAAGTCGTGTTCGTGGATGAGGTGATGGCCGTGAGTGCCGGCGGCTGGAAAATCAGTGCAAACGATGTTTTCGCGCAGCCTACGGCATCTGTCACGGTAACCAAATGGCTGCCTGCGGGCAGATTAACCGCGATGGGGCCGGTTTGGCCCGTACTCCAGTTATACTGGTAAGGCCCTATACCGCCGGAGGCCGACACGGTGGCCAGGCCGGTGGCTTGTCCGTTGCACTTGACAGAAGTGGGTGTGACGAACAAAATCAGATCGGGTGGCGACGTGAGTGTGGCCGAGGCCGTTCCTGTACAGCCGTTGGCATCGGTGACCGTGACGGTGAATGTGCCTACGCGCAAGTTGACGGCCTTAATGGCAGTTTGGCCCGACGGGTCGCTCCATTTGAAGTTGTATGGTCCGATACCACCGGTTGGCATCGCTGTGATGGCCCCGTTGTCGCCGTTGAAACAGATTACATTGTCGGGGTCGAGCGTTACGACGATAGGTGGCGGTGCGCCCACTGTTACCGAAAGTTGCGTTTGGCAGCCCGCCCCATCGGTCACAGTAACGGAGTAGATGCCGGGCGCGAGGTTGTTGAATATACCGGTGCCGTTTGTTTGCGCAGCCAATGAAAAAGTATAGGGCGGCAGCAGGCCGTCGGGTGTGAGTACTACTCTGCCGTTGGTGCCGGTGGAGCAAGTGGCATCGGTTACGGTGACGGTCACTATAGGTTGTTGGCAATTGGCACAGGTTGCTGTGCCGATACCCGCCGGGCAAGGTGTTCCGGTGCTGTCCACGGCCTGCACCTGAATGGTTACGACGGTGTTGGGACCGAGACCAGAGACGGTGTGCATATTCATGCCATTGGGTGGCATCCAGCCCGTGCCGCCCACATTGACGAGGTAACTGGCCGCACCAGGCACGGCATTCCAGTTGAATGTTACCGTGGTGCTTGTGAAACCTCCGCAGGTCACGATTGGCTCGGGCAGCGGGAGCACCACCGCTACCGCAGCAGAATCCTGGACCGCACATCCATATGAATCTACGGCCTGCAAATGGTATAGTGTACTGGTTGTTGGGGCGGCTGTCGGGTTTGGGCAGTCGGTGCAAGACAGGCCGGTGCCAGGCGACCATGTATACGTGATGCCGTAGAGCGGTTCGAAGGTGATCGACCAGTCGAGCAGGGTGCCGACAATGCCGTTTTGATCGTCACGCAGGGAAAGTCGCCAGGGCCCGTTTGCGGGGTACGCGCCGCCGCCCCAGAGATCAGACCACGGCCCTTCAGGCAGCCAGTCGCCGGTGAATGGACCGTCAAAGGCGGTGGTAGCCGATATTTTTCGAGTGGCGGCAGTGGTAAAACAGGTGCTCGTGAAATTTTTGCCGTTGGCACCGCAGTCGGTCATCATTTCCAAAATTTGCCCTCCGGGCGAAATGAGGTACACGTCAAGGTCGTCCACCCAGTTGTGCGTGATGTTCAGGCAAACGGAGCGGATCATACCCGGCTGCAGCACGGCAGGCAACACGCCAAACACATTTATGGTGGAAGAAACGGGTGTATTTACGGGATTGACGCTCAGGTTTGGGCTGATGGAAAATACGGACGGGGCGGGCAGTTGAATCGGCAAAAGGCCGTTCAGTGCCACCGGTGCCCCGCTGATGCACCGGGTAGCGTCGGTCAACTGATCGGGCGGCACGATGGCGTTTTCCCGCAGATAGATGAAAATGGTATCCCGGTTGCAGGGGTCGCGGCGCACGTCGAGGGCGATATGCTCGGTGCCCTCGGGCAGTCCGTCCTCCAACGCCACGACCGGGATGACCAATTCCTGCTGCCCGGCGGGAATGAACAGCCCGGGCGGAATGGTCTGGTAGTCGGTGCCGTTGATTGCGGTGCCCAGAATTTTGTAGTCAATCGGGAAATCGTTTTCGGCGGGAAGTGGCAGGCGGAAGGTAATCGAGCCATTCGCGCAGCCTTCGGTGATGGTGCCGTCGAGGCTGGGCGTGGCCAGAGAGGTACGCAGGGCACCGGTACCGAAACTTTTGGCTTCAAGGAAAACGCCGGAGTCGTACACCGGGTCGCCCACGTCGGCGATGACGAGTTTGATCGTGTAGGTTTGGCAGGGCACTACTACGGCCTCGGCTGTAAAGACGCGCGTAAGGCCGTCAAAGGTGGGCTGTTTGTTGGTGGCGGTGTTGTTGATATAAAACTGGGCGTTCACCGGGGGGCAGGAGTTGCCGGGCGTGGTGTTGTCGGGATGGATGGTGTTGATGGATACGGGTTGGCCTGTTCCGGGTATGCGGGCGATGTTGGTAGGCACGGGATAGTTTGGCCCCGAGATAAAAAAACCGAAAATGTCGTTGAACGCCGAGCAGGCAAACTCCGGGTACTCCTCCGAGGCAAAGCAATAGCGAAAGCGCAGGGTATCGGAAGTAGGCACAAAAGTGATGGTATAGCTGGTGATGTCGAACAGCGGCCCGCCAGCGAGAGGAGACAGGTCGGGGTCGTTGCCGGGGGCAAAGCCGCTTACATTGTTGTTGGCGAACACGCTGCCGTTTTCGTTGCAGCCAAACTGGTCTTGGTTTACATTGGCAGTTTCGACGCGGCCGGTGGTGAGTACGATGCCGCGTTCGAGGCCCGTGGCAGTGGCACCGTTGGTGAAATAGCCCACCGAGATCGCTTGCCCGTTGAACGTGATGTTGGACACATCCACACCCGTACCGAGAAAAACATTGGAAATCAGGTTGGAGGGCGTGAACGGCGCAGTGTTGCCGTTGGTCACTTGCAGGCTCTGCCCCTTTGCCGATATGGCAGCCAAAAACAGGGTAAGACATGCCAATTGAATGGAGCGGAGGGTGAAAATCGCACGGTTGGAGTGCATGGCAGCAAGTGTTTGTTTTCAAAAAAAGCCCCTGCGGGCGTAACCAAGGCCAAAAGCAGATGCGAGAAGCATCCACTGCAAATTGGAAGGCTAAAAGTAGGGGTTTTTATTGCGGAAATGAGGAGCCCTTTCGGGCAATTTCAATTTCACCGCACCTCTTAGTTCCGCTTTTCAAACGGTACTACCGCACCGGTTTCCACAAAATTCTGAAGGCCAGCCAGCAATCGGCCCCAGCAAAAATTTGTAATACGGAAGTGTTCGTTCGCTTTCTGCCAGCCTTCATGGAAAAAGTAGACGGTAGTTTTTCCGTTGTTTTCCCGGAGCCGGAACCCCACACGGGTCGGCATCCAGTCTTCCATGGCCATTGTCATCTGCCAGGTGAGGGCGCGGTTCGGTTGTACACGGATGACCGAAGCCCGCCAGTCGTATTCAGACCCGAAAAAAAAGGTGTACAAAGTGCCTTTTACAGGACTGCCAGCCGACTGGAGCGTCCACCATGAATTTAGCCCTTCAGGTGTACAAAAGGCCCGAAAAACGTTTTCGGCAGGGGCGGACACAACGAATTGGTGTTGGATTTTTGCCATAATTTTTATTGTATTTGATGACATAATTGTCCAAAACGCTGCCCGGTTGCGCTTTTTTAGTGCCGAAGCAAGGCTTTCGATGATGCTTCCATATTGGTGGCTAACGATCTAAAGTAGCCTCATGACGCATTTTTATGGATAAAAAAAGGGCCGCACGCGAACGTGCGACCCTTGTCGTGGAGAATACCGGAGTCGAACCGGTGACCTCTTGCATGCCATGCAAGCGCTCTAGCCAGCTGAGCTAATCCCCCATTGCTGAAAAGCGGGTGCAAATGTATGCAGCGGCATTTCAAATCGGCAAGCGATTGCGGAAATTTTATTTGTTGAAGTTCAGAGCACTGTTGATTGGCAGGATTCCGTAACATTGCCCGCTTTTTTGTCCTGCAAATAACACAACCATGCGCCTATTTCTACTTTTGTGCCTCACGCTCGGCCTCTCTCTGTCGCCATTGTTTTCCCAAAAAAAAGACGAACCCAAGGAGAAAAAACCGGAAAAACCTGCCCTGCTTAATACTGCCACCTATAGCGGCCTCTCTTTTCGCAGCGTCGGGCCGGCGGTCACATCTGGCCGCGTTGGCGATTTTGCTGTCAACCCGCTCAATCATGCTGAATACTACGTAGCAGTAGCTTCCGGCGGCGTGTGGAAAACGGTGAACGCAGGCACCACCTATCAGCCCATTTTCGACAGCCAGGGGTCGTATTCCATCGGTTGTGTGGCACTTGATCCGACCAATGCCAATGTGGTGTGGGTAGGCTCCGGAGAAAACAACAACCAGCGCTCCGTGGCCTATGGCGACGGGGTTTACAAAAGCGAAAACGGTGGCAAAACCTGGAAAAACATGGGTTTGAAAACCTCCGAGCATATCGCCAACATCGTGGTAGACCCCACCAATCCCAACACCGTGTATGTTGCTGCTTATGGCCCGGTTTGGAGCGACGGCGGCGAGCGCGGCGTGTACAAATCCACCGACGGCGGCGAGACCTGGGCTTGTATCAAGTCCGTTAGCGCCTACACCGGCTGCAACAACCTCGTCATGGACCCGCGCGACCCGAAGGTGCTGTACGCGGCGTTTCACCAGCGCCAGCGCAAGGTATTCACCTACATAGGCGGCGGACCGGAATCGGCGCTGTTCAAAAGTACGGATGGTGGTACCACATGGAAAAAACTGGAGGGCGGCCTGCCCGGCGGGGACTTGGGCCGCATCGGCATTGATATTTCGCCTGCCAACCCGGACTATGTGTACGCCGTAGTAGAGGGCGGTGACAAAAAGGGCGGCATTTACCGCTCTACCGACCGCGGGGCCAGTTGGGATAAAATGAGCGAATCGTTCACCAGCGGCAATTACTACCAGGAAATTACCTGTGACCCGAAAAACCCGAATAGGATTTTTGTCACCGATGCATTTTACAAATACAGCAATGACGGCGGCAAAACCGTAGTTAACCTCAGCGAACTCAACAAACACATTGACAACCATTGCATTTGGATTGACCCCAACAACACCGACCACCTGCGCGTAGGCTGTGACGGCGGCGTGTACGAGTCATGGGATTTTGCCAAAACCTGGGAATTCAAGCACAACCTGCCAGTCACGCAGTTTTACAAAGTGTCCACCGACAACGGTTTGCCGTTTTACCATATCCACGGCGGCACGCAGGACAACCTCAGTCTTGGCGGCCCAAGCCGCACCACCAGTGCCAATGGCATACCCAATTCCGATTGGTATGTTACCAGTACTGGCGATGGTTTTGAGACGCAGGTGGACCCCACTAACCCGGACATCATTTACGCCCAGAGCCAGTATGGCGGACTCGTGCGTTTTGACCGTAAAAGTGGCGAAATGCTGCCCATACAGCCACAACCCGGCGAAAACGAAGCAGCTTACCGGTGGAACTGGGATGCCCCGCTAACCATTTCCAGCCACGCCCCCACCAGGCTGTACTTTGGTGCCAACAAAGTGTTCCGAACCGACGACCGTGGCAGTTCCTGGCGTGCCATCAGCCACGATCTCTCCCGCGGTGTAGACAGAAACACGTTTGAAATCATGGGCAAGGTATGGAGCGTCGATGCCGTGGCCAAAAACGGCTCCACTGATATTTATGGCCAAACAACATCCATCGCCGAAAGCACCCTCGACCCAAACGTCTTGTGGGTAGGCACCGACGATGGCCTGCTATGGATGACCCGCGATGGCGGCCAGAACTGGGAGAAAATGGACAACCTGCCCGGCGTGCCTGAACGGTCGTATGTACACCAGGTCGTGGCCTCACAGTTCGACAAAAACGCAGCCTATGTTTGTTTTAACCACCACCGTTACGGCGATTTCAAGCCCTATCTGCTTAAAACCACTGATGGCGGCAAAACGTGGAAATCTATTGCCGCTACACTGCCTGAACGTGGCAGCGTGTACACCATAGCCGAAGACCATGTAGACCGCAATTTGCTGTTTTGTGGCACCGAGTTTGGCGTGTTTTTCAGCCCGGATGGCGGCGAAAACTGGGTAGCGCTCAAATCCGGCTTGCCCACCATTGCTGTGCGCGACATCGAAATCCAGCGCCGAGAGAACGACCTCGTGTTGGGTACCTTCGGGCGTGGTTTTTATGTCCTCGATGACTACACACCTTTGCGAAATATCAAGCAGGAGATCCTCGACAAAGCAGCCAATATTTTCCAGATCAAAGAATCCTGGATGTTTATACCGAACAAACCACTTGGCCTGCGCGACAAGGGCCACCTCGGCAGCAGCTACTATGCCGCCGCCAACCCGCCGGTCGGTGCCGTGTTCACGTATTGGCTAAAGGAAGACATCAAAACCTTTAAAACCAAACGACAGGATGCGGAAAAAGCCAAGTTTGAAAAAAAGGAAACGGTGCTCTATCCCAAAATGGAAGACCTGAGCAAAGAGGATAACCAACCCGAGCCATACTTGCTGTTCACCGTGACCGATGCCACCGGAGATGTGGTGCGGCACATCAAAACCGGTGCAACCAAAGGGCTGAAACGCCTCGTGTGGGATTATCGCTACAATCCCGCCACACCGGTGATAGGCCGTCGCCCAGTAGCACCCGACAACCTGTTTAGCGGCGCTGATCAGGGCCATCTCGCGTTGCCGGGCCAGTACAGCGTGACCCTGCAAGCATTCGAGGATGGTGTACTCACGCCATTAGTAGGGCCTGTGCCGTTCACCATGAAATCACTGAACAACGCCACCCTGCCGGCACAAGACAAGCAGGCCTACCTCGAATTTTGTAAAAAAACAAGCCGCCTGCGCAAGTTCGTGAGCGCCATCAGTGGCATTCGCAACGACTTGAGCGCCAATTTCGGCCACATCCAGACCGCTTTGCAGGATATGCCTGCACCGCCGCAGGAATTGTTGAAAAAAGCCTACGACTTGCAGAACCGCCTGACTGATCTGGGCACCAAACTCAACGGCGATGCTACACGCGCCCGCAGAGAGTTTGAAACAGAACCGGGCATTGCCGGGCGTGTCGGTATGCTGGAATACTGTATGTGGAGCACCACCAGCGCGCCCACGCAGATGTACGAGGACAATTACCGCATCGCAGCCAAACAGATCGGCCCGTTGTTGGAGGAACTGAAGGCGATTGCCCGGGAACTTGATGCCATCAACACCGGGCTGGAGCGCGGCGGCGCACCAGCGACACCCGGACGGTGGCCGGAGTGGAAAGGGTAGGGCTTATTCTGTTCACTTACAGTGAATTACGTTTGTTTAAGCCAAAAACAGATTTGTTGTACCGCATCGCCCATAATTGGCTGCTCGCCCCGATTTTTTCTTTGGCAGGAATAACGGCCCAGGCCCAGGTGGATTCGACTGCCCGCATGCTCCCCGAAGTAGCAATCGTGGATGCCCGGCAGACTCGAACGGGCTATTCTGCCTGGAACGCCGATTCGTTGCCGACTACGGGCACACTTTCGCTCGCCGAGCGCCTGCATTGGGAAGTGCCGCTTGGCGTGCGCATCAATGCACCCGGCACGTTGGCCACTGTATCGGCTCGCGGGGCCGGGCCGTCGCGTACGGCTGTATTTTGGCAAGGCCTTAACCTGCAAAGCCCGATGCACGGCGTGGTAGATGTGTCGCTCGTACCCCTTTGGCCCGACGATCGCTTGCACATCCAGTATGGCGGCCAAAGCGCTGCGCAAGGCAGCGGATCCATGGGCGGGGCGGTACATATTCGCCCGGCTGCACCGGAAAATACGACAGGCTGGACCATTCAGGCGGGCGGCGCGCTCGGCAGTTTTGGCAGAAAGGAAATGCAGGCCTCGATCCGAAACGCAAGCAAGTACGGGTACGCGCTAATTCGAGCGGCGGGCAGCCGGAGCGACAACGATTTTTCGTACCAGAACACAACCCAGATCGGTAGACCGTGGGTGCGGCAAGCGAACAATTTTTCGGAAAAACTGGACCTCCAGCAATTCAACCAACTCAAAATCAACGAAAAAAATACGTTCGAAACAGCGGTATGGTACCAAACGGCTTTCCGGGAAATACCACCCGCCATGACAGAGGCCCCCTCCCAGACCTGGCAGCGCGACCGCGCCTTGCGGGCAGTGGCCACCTGGACCGCCCAATCCAGCCCCCGTACGCAGTGGCAACACCGCGCCGCCTGGCTCGACGAGTACATCGCTTTTTTCCGTCCTGGCGATACGGACACAAGCCGCTCACGCACCCTCCTGCTCGGCTCGGAGTACATAACCGCGCCTACTCAAAATTTCGCCCTGCGGGCAAACCTGACGGGTTGGCACCAGCAGGCACAGGCTGACGGGTACACCGACAGTACGGCATGGTTTTTCCAAAAACGCCTCGCTGGCACGCTAGGCGGGGAATACCGTTGGCGAAAATTTCAACTCAGCGCTCATTTCCGGCAGGAATGGGCAGAAGGCCAGGGGGCGCCGTTCACCTGGATGCTCGGCGGCCAGTGGGCGGGCAGTTCCGAACTGACTGTTCGTTTGCACCTTGCACGCACATTCAACCTGCCTACATTCAACGATCGTTTTTGGCTAAACCTCGGCAAGCCCGACCTGAAACCGGAGTCCGGGCACAGCGCCGAAGCAGGATTGGTCTGGAAACGCAGCACGTTTGCGCTGGAAACCTCGGTTTTTCACTTGTTGCTCGACGATTGGATTCTCTGGCAACCTGGTTCCGACGGCCAGTTTCGCCCCGGAAACCTGCGGCGGGTGTGGTCGCGCGGGCTTGAAATTTCCGTGCAGGATGAGGTGCTTTTTTGGCGCAGCCGATGGCGGCTGAGCGGGCGTTACCAGTTTGTGTGTGCAACCAATACGGCGGTGTACGATGCCAATGCGGGCGTATTGGGCAAACTGCTGCCTTACACCCCGGAGCACAGCGCGAGTGGTAAAATCATCTGGTCGCATGGTGCCTGGTCGGCAGCCTACCTCCATCAGTGGACGGGGCCGCGTTTCGGCAACGCCGACAACTCGCAAACACTGCCGGATTTCTCGACTGGCAACCTGCTCGTGCAATACACGGCGGCGTGGGGCAAGCACCAAGTCAATTTGAACGTCCGGGTGGAAAACTGCTGGGATGCGCCGTACCAGGTCATTGCCTTTCGGCCGATGCCGGGGCGGGCCTGGCGGGTGGGGGTGGAGTATTCTCAGGTTTCTACGAAATGACCTGTTGGACGTGAATACCGGCGTTCGCTTCAATCATACAAAAAGACAATAAGCCCCACCAACCCAAGCCCCTGCCTCGTGCCAAATTAATAAAAGCCTCTCGCTGCCAGTTGCTCACGGGCAGGTCATGCTTGCCAATATGAACAATGTCCCCTTCGCTGCTGTTAATTTTTATCCAAATTCACGAAGTAAGCGCGTGTTTAAATTTCAGTCACCGGGCTGCAAGCGGAAAATTTTGTTTCATACTGCGTTAAAATTTTCGGCGTAGGCACCCGGCTACAACTGCAAATTTTGCCTTGCCAGAAACAAAATTTGCTCGCTTTCGCCTCGGCACTGAAATTTAAACACGCTCTAAGATCAAGTTCATTTTTTACTGAAAACCCAACCCAAGCGAGGGGGTAGCGACCAGCCACCCCCTCGCTATCAGCCTGCTATTCTATGAAAAAAATCTTACCTGCAATTCTGCTTTTCCTGCTGCTCCAAGCCTCGCTTTTTTCGCAAGACAACAGCGACTTACTTTCGCTCATCGAAGACGACCCGGCAACGGAATACACCACGGCAACATTCAAGACCACCCGCGTTGTGAACGGACATTCTCTCGAAAACACCGCCGCTGGCGTGCTTGATTTCAAGATTTCACACCGGTTTGCACCTGTCCGAAACGGCGTTTTCGACCTCTTTGGGTTGGATGGTGCCACTATCCGCTTGGGGCTGGACTATGGTATTACCGACCGGCTAATGGTCGGTATTGGCCGCAGCAGCAAGGAAAAAATCCTCGACGGGTTTGCCAAGTATAAAATATTAAGGCAGTCCAAAGGGAAAACCAACATGCCTATTTCCTTGTCGTACCTCGTGGACGGGCAGTTCAAAACCTACGGCACTAACGACCGCGACTCCCTCGCTTCCTCGCGCTTGTACTACACGCACCAGCTGCTCATCGGGCGGAAATTCAACGAAAGCCTGACCCTGCAACTCATGCCCACGTTGTTGCACCGGAACATCGTCAAAACCGCTGCCGAAAAGAACGATGTGTTCTCCCTTGGCATCGCCGGGCGAGTAAAATTGAGCAAGCGAATCACGCTCAATGCCGAGTATTACTATGTGCTGCCTGATCAACTGTCCAACGAATACACCAATGTTCTTTCAATCGGTTTCGACATCGAAACTGGCGGACACGTTTTTCAGCTCCACTTCACCAATTCGGCGGACATGACCTACAAAGGTTTTATCACTGAAACGACTGAAAAGTGGTTCAACGACCCGACGGGTATCCGCTTCGGGTTCAATATTTCTCGGGTGTTTACGATCGTGCAGCCAAAGGGCTTTTATTGAACCAACCGGTTATAGTGCTGTATATGATGGTACGCCGCGTCGCGGGTTAGTTCCAACAACTGCAGCGAAAACGGCTCCACGTCGGGCACGGCCATCCGCACCGTGCCCGACGTGTTTTTTTTGTCGTTCAGCATCCGTTCCCATAGGTCAGGGAAACTATTTTCGGGTATCGGGCAGTGCCCAAAAAACCGAAGGAAGACATCGGCTCCGTCGTCCGGCCCCATTAATGCTTCGCAGATCATACCGATAGCCACGGCCTCGCCGTGTGTGAGGGGAGCGTTCGTTTCCAGAAAAACACTCTCGACGGCGTGACCGATAGTGTGTCCAAAATTGAGCAAGGCGCGTAATCCGTGCTCGCGTGGATCCATGGCCACTACCTGTGCCTTAACAGCTATAGATGCTTCGAGTATTGCCGTCCACTCGGCTACCGACATCGCTCCAGGGGAAAGGCTGCTCCCTGGCATCGTCCGAATTTTTTCCCACAGGCTGGCATCGCCGATACGTGCGTGTTTGATGACCTCGGCAAACCCGCTTCGCAACTCGCGAGCAGGCAGGGTTTCCAAAAAAACAGGGTCTACAAACACAGCACACGGATTTTGAAACACCCCGATAGCGTTTTTTACCCCGAGGAAATCAACGCCCAGTTTTCCACCAATAGCTGCGTCGGTCATAGCCAAAAGCGTAGTTGGTACCTGAACGAAATCCACACCCCGCTTGAATGTGGCAGCGCAAAAGCCACCCATGTCGCCAATGACTCCACCGCCGAGGTTGATGACGAGTGCCCGCCGGTCGAGGCGTGCCTGCAACATGGCTGCCCAAATTTGTTCGCAGGTAGCCAGGTTTTTGAGCCGCTCGGCACCGCCCGCCTGCCCATTTGGTGGCGGACATTCGACCACGACCACTTCGGCCTCCGGCAGTAGGGTGGTCACTATTCGGGAGGCTTGGGCGTTGGCATCGGCCACCACAAAGATGTGTGCGTAACTATTTCCCTGGAGCCATTCGGAAAGGGTCTCGCTCAACGGGCCGAGCACGATGGGGTAGCCTGGCAGGTGGATAGTGTTGCTCATGGCGGCTCAGGAAACGACAGGCATGCGGATTTCCACAGTGGTGCCCTTGCCGGGTTCGCTGTCGAGGCGGATCTTCCAGTGATGCTCGCGGCAGATGGTCTTGACGTAAAAAAGTCCGAGACCGAAGCCTTTCACATTGTGGACGTTGCCGGTAGGCACTCGATAGAATTTGTTGAAAATGTGCTTCTGGTGTTCCTTGGCGATGCCGATGCCGTGGTCCTGTACGTTGACCACAGCGTCCTCACCCTCCTTTCGCAGCTGAATAACAATATCGGGAGCGCCCTTGGAATATTTAACGCCATTGTCCACGAGGTTGTGCAAAATATTGGTCAGGTGAAGCCGGTCGGCTTGCACGAACAAATCGTCTTCGGCGAGGTCGAAGTTCAGGGTGCCGTTGCGTTCGCTGATTTTCAGTTCCAGCGATGGTGAAATGCTCTGGATGAGATCATTCAGGTTCACGTCTTCCAGGTTCAGTTCAATCTTGTCGCGCTCGATCTTGGCCAGCTGCAGCACCTTTTCCACCTGTGTGTTCAGGCGCATAACCTGCTCCTTGATAATACCGGAATAGCGGTTCAGGCGCGGCTCAGACTTGATCATATCGTTTTGCAAAAAAACGTCTGTGGAGATGTTGATGGTCGAGATTGGGGTCTTGAACTCGTGGGTCATGTTGTTTATAAAATCCCGTTGTAGTTCAGAGAGCTGTTTTTGTTTCAGAATAACCGACATGGCGTAAATGAAAAACGCCACTGTGATGAGGATGAGAATGGTAAAAATGACCACGATCCACATGTTGCTGATAAGGTTGACGCTTTTGTTTGGGAAGCGTACGCCGAAATAGTAAATGAAATCGCTGTCGTAGTGCGCTGGCAGAGGAGCAGCCAGCGGTTCGCCACCACCGCCAAGGGCTGAGGTGTTTTTGTACTTTACCATGCGCCCGCTCACCATCTGGTTGCTGGAGCAGTCGAAAATTCCGTACTGGAAATCCTCGCGCAGGCTTTGGTTTTCGAAGGCTTTTTGCAGGTAAAACTCCAGGGATGCCTCGTCAAACTGGTTGTTGATGTTTACGACGTAGTAGTTGGAATTGACCTGTTCGATCAAGTCAGCATCTTTCAGCACGAAAATACCTACTCTGGCCAGGTCTCGGGCCGTTTCGAGCAGCGCCTGGCGCACTTTCCGGTCGAAATCCTGCTCTTGCAGGTTCCAGGAGCGCAACACCCAGTAGGTTTGTACACTGAGCAGGCTCAGGATGGAAATAGCGCCAAGGACGATGACGCGGCGTATAATTTTATTTGTCATGGTAATACGACGATGTGTTGAGGCGGTCAACAGGTTTATTGGGTAAATGTTGGGGTTCCTGGGTCTGTTTGCGTATTGTTTGCAGGATCACTGCGCTGAAGCCGGGTCACAAAACCGCCAGAAATCGCATAGTGCCCTGGCGGTTTCTTTCGGCTGCTCGATCATGCCGAGGTGGCCTACACCCGGCAGAACCCGAATATCTGACACGGCCGGGAGCACAGCTGCTGAAAGCACGTCATCGAGGGGGATTATGGCATCCTGATCACCAAGCACAAACTGTATGGGGCAAGTACTGTCGAGCAGCGTTTGCAGGTGCTCCGGGCGATCCATCATGGCTTGCAGTGCCGCGATGATAGCCTCTGTGGGCTGCCGCCGGCCTTGTTGGACAAGTGCGTCCACTGTTTCCGGGTTCGCTTGTGCAAATGCTTGCGCAAAAAGCCCGGGGAAGAGCTGCGCCACATACAGGTCTTTCTTCCCGGCCCGGAGCATCTCAACGCCCCGTTTCCGGCCTTCAATGCGCTCCGGCGTGTCAGCGAACGGATGCGAATGCACCAGAGACAAACCTGTCAGTATTTCAGGATACGATTTTGCGAAAGCAAGCGCGGTATAGCCGCCCATTGAATGGCCAGCCAGCACGCAATGTTTGACTTCGAGCGCATTCAACACGGTATAAACAACACGGGCATAGTTTTCCAGACCAGGCTTGACTGCGGCACTGGAGTTGCCAAAACCCGGCAGGTCTATACGCAGTACGATGGCCTCGTCCAGGTGGTCGAGCAGGTTATCCCAAATAGTCGAATCCTCGCAGAACCCGTGCAGCAACACTAATGGCAAGGCTTCCGGCTTGAACGCACCGCTTAAGTAGCAGGCTGCAGTGCCGCCTTCGGCCAGTTGAACGGTAATCATGACTGCAAAACTGCGAAAAAATATGGCAAACCAAGAATGCGCTTCCTGATTTGCCATACCGATAAGCCATGCCTTTTTGGGCCAATCATTCAAACTCTATTCCTTCGGTTTGTACCGCGCTACTGGATTCTTGATCGGCGGCACCGTTTGCAGGTACGCCCAGATCGCATCGACCTCGGTGTCCGTCAGCGTGGTGTGCGGGAACATCGGGTAGTACAATGGTCCGCCCTTCGGGTTTTTGCCCCACCTGGTTGCTTCGCGAAATTGCTCCAGAGTCCAGCTGCCAATACCGGTTTCTTTGTCTATGGTAATGTTGGCGGAAGGCACCAGTTCGCCCTCGTAGTTGAGCATCGGGTTGCCTCCGCCGTAGAAACCGAGGCTTTTTTCCGGGTGCAGAGCATCCTGCTTGGCAAAGTCGGCAGAATGGCAGGCGTAACAAGCGCAGAGCGCATCGGCCACATATTTGCCAAAGGCGACTTGATCGGACGGGTCGGGCACAGAAATCGTCCGCTCCGGCACGGGAGGCGGAAATACGGCCATATTAGCCAAAAACTTGGTAAACAGATTGAATTTGTTGAGGGGGTACTCGCGTGCGTCCGGCGCCAGGGACGGCTCATCGGAGCGCAACCAGGCAATGATGCTGTATACGTCCTCGTCAGCCATTAGCGGAAACTTGGGCATGAACGGCGGTGCCCAAGAGCCGTCTTTTCGGATACCGGTACGCAGGAAATAGTATAGCTCGCCATCCGTCCAGTTTCCAATTCCGTGGTCGGGGTCCTGGGTTATGTTGAGCGATACAACCTGACCAAACATGGCCGGAAGATCGGGCATGGGGCGCCCTGACAAACGGCCGGTAGTAGGTTCTTTGTGGCATTCATTGCAGAGCAAGCTAGCTATCTTGGCTCCACGCTCTATTCGGGCACTGTCTGGCGCTACCTTGAGGGCCGCGATTTCAGGGCTTGGCGCGTACTCGTACGTTGGTATCCCCCGGAAATACAGAAAAGCAACGGCGATGCCGAGAAGCAACACCAACACACCCAGGGTGTAGGCAATAATTTTGAGCAGGCGTTTCATAAGCAGGCAATTTTCGTTTTTTACTAAAATAAATTCGCGCTAAGTACGGGAATAGATCAAAAATGGATTGCCTAAGGCTTCCGTTTTTTCAAAAAAATAGAAACAGTTTAGCCTGATAAGCCAATGCGGGCGAGAAGTTAAATAGTTAGAGCGTGTTTAAATTTAACATTCGGATGGCAGGGCGATTCAATTTTATCCTGGCCAAGGCATTTTTTGCAGGCGTATGTGGCAATACGGCGAAAAAAATAACGCAGGGCAGGATAAAATTGGACAACCTGACGCCGAAATGTTAAATT
>JBJXEZ010000323.1:0-2939 GCA_046153695.1 Saprospiraceae bacterium | reverse complement strand
AGGAAGATCCCATGAACGCCGTGCTCAACATCAACGCGGGCGCTGGTGGCACCGAAGCCTGCGACTGGTCGGCCATGCTCCTGCGTATGTACAAAATGTGGGCAGAAAAGGCTGGCTTCAAAGTCAGCGAACTATTTGAGCAGGAAGGCGATGCAGCGGGCATCAAGTCGGCCAGCATCGAAATCCGCGGCGACTACGCCTACGGCTGGCTCAAGGGCGAAAACGGCGTTCATCGACTCGTGCGTATCAGCCCGTTCAACGCCCAAGGCAAACGTCAGACTTCATTCTCCTCCGTATTCGTGTACCCGCTGGTGGAAGACGACAGCATCGAGATCGTCATCAAACCCGACGACCTCGAGATGGACGTGTTCCGCGCTTCCGGCGCGGGCGGCCAGCACGTGAACCGAACTGAATCGGCCGTACGCCTGCGCCACCTGCCCAGCGGCGTGGTGGTGGAGTGCCAGGCCGAACGCAGCCAACACCAGAACCGCGACCGCGCCATGCAAATGCTGAAAAGCCGTTTGTATGCACTCGAAGTGCGCAGACGCCAAGAGGAAAAAGACAAGGTGGAGGCTGGTAAGGCCAAGATCGAATGGGGCAGCCAGATCCGCTCCTATGTGCTCGACGACCGCTGGGTGAAAGACCTGCGCAGCGGTCACAAGGTACACAACCCGGATGCGGTGCTCGACGGCGATCTCGATGGGTTTTTGAAAGCGTTTCTTATGTGGCAAAGCAACCCGACACCGGTGGAGGAAGAGTAAAAAGAAGATGAAAAAAATTGATAAACTCTTACTCACGAGTTTTATCGGCCCGTTCGCGGTGTCGTTCGGCATTGCATTGTTCGTGCTGGTCATGCAGTTTTTGTGGCTGTACATTGACGATATCGCGGGCAAGGGCATCAGCATTTTCATCCTGCTGGAGCTCATCGGGTACATGTCTATTTCTATTTTTCCGATGGCCCTGCCCATCGCTATGCTGATCGCTTCCGTGATGGTAATGGGCGACCTGGCCGAGCGTTACGAGCTGTCGAGCATGAAGTCGGCCGGTGTATCGCTGCTGCGGATTTTACGTTCGTTGGCCGTAGTGGCCGTCGGCATATCACTGTTTTCCTACGTCTGTGCCGACTTTTTGATCCCGGAAGCCATGCTCAAGTTCCGATCGAGGCTGTACGACGTACGCAGACAAAAGCCCGCGCTGGCCCTCGAAAAGGGCGTTTTCAACGAAGACTTTCGCCAATTTGTCATTCGCATCGGCGACAAAGAGCGCGACGGAGAAACAATCAAAGAGGTGCTGATTGAAGACCAGACCAACTTTGGCAAACTCAAGTTCAATCAAATCCTCGCCGACAGCGGGCAGATGTTCACCACGAGTGACAAGCAGTTTTTTGTCATGAATCTGTTCGACGGGGCACAATACCAAGAGCCGAGCCACCAGGGCAGCCCGTCGGCACAGGGGGGCTACCCGTTTGTCCGAACCAATTTCAGGTCATGGACCAAAGTATGGGATCTTGGCGAGTTCGAGATGACCCGAACAAGCGAAGACCGGTTTGCCAACCAGCGTTCCATGCTAAACATGAACCAACTGCGCAAAAACATGGATTCGCTGCGCATGGAAATTGACACCAATTATGTGGATATGGCCAGAGAGCTACTCGCCAATATCAACCGCAAGCCCGAGCCGCCGACTCAAGTACCAACACGAGTCGCCGTCTATGACTCGTCCGGAGTAGCGAAAATTCGAGTGAAAAACAAGGCGACTATGCGCTATCCGTTGCGCCCGCCGCCTTTGGCCACCGTCGTGCGCGGCCCCGACCTGCCCCGTCAGGTTTTGGACAAAAAACTGCACGAGTACCGGTCTTTGGGGGAAACATTTGAAAAAAAAAGTCGGGAAAAACTCTTCCGCGAAGCATCAAATCAGGCGACCGCTGCCAAACTAATCGTGGAACGCCGCGCAGCCCAGATCGAAAACAAGCGCAAGGAATCCGTCAAAACCGGGTTCGAATTTTTCTCTAAATATAGTTTTGCAGCAGTCTGTTTTGTCTTTTTGTTCGTTGGGGCCCCCATGGGTGCCATTATCCGAAAGGGCGGCTTTGGGTACCCAATCCTGGTGTCCATTGTGTTCTTCGTGATTTTTGTCATGCTCAACATTTTGTGCAAAAAACTGGCCGAGGCGTACGTTCTCACGCCGTTTTGGGCCGCCATGGCACCGAGTATCACACTCCTGCTCATCGGCGGATACCTGACCCAACGGGCCGTGAAAGACGCACAAATGTTTAGCACTGATCAATTAGACCGCCTGATGCTCCGCCTGCGCCGACGTTTTGAAAAGTAAAACATTATGAGAAAAGCGTTTTGGAACAACCCTTGGTTTTTCATCCCGGCACTCGTATTCCTGAACGCAGGGCTAGCGCTGCAGCTTTTTGTGCCATACGGAGCCGAAATTTTGTACCTAAACCCGCTTCGGGCTGAGCCGCTGAACACCTTTTTCCGTTGGTGGACACATGCGGGCGAAGCCCTCTCTTTTTTTGCTCTCGGCCTGTTGGCCATGCTTTGGCGCTTCCGTTTCGCACTGCTGATCGCCATGGCCGGCCTGATCGTTTTGCCTACTTCTTTTTTCCTGAAAGATCAAATTGGTATCGATCGTCCGGTCACATATTTCGGTTCCCTTGGCTTGCAGGATGCAGTGGTCTTCGTCCCCGGCGTAGTGCTAAACGACGGGCAAACCAGTTTCCCTTCCGGCCACAGTATGGCAGCATTCGCGCTGTTTGGCCTGTGCGCGTTTATGATCGGACGACGATGGCCTTTGCTCGCTTTTACTTGCGCCTGGACGGCCATGCTCGTCGGCCTGTCCCGAATATTCCTGGTTCAACACTTTTTGGTAGACGTATTGGGTGGCACTGCGATAGGTTTGTTTGTAGCCGTTCTGGTGTGGGGCGTTGA
>JBJXEZ010000316.1:0-13810 GCA_046153695.1 Saprospiraceae bacterium | reverse complement strand
CCGATGATGCACTCTTCTCCGATTTCCACCTCGTCCATCAACACGGCATTCATACCGATGAGGCAGTTGCGGCCAATGGTAGCTCCGTGTACGATAGCGCCGTGCCCAATGTGCGCTGACTCATGTAGGTACACCGTGACACCGGGAAACATATGGATCGTGCAATTTTCCTGCACATTACAGCCGTCGGCGATAACGATCCGGCCCCAATCGCCGCGAACTGCCGCGCCCGGCCCGATGTACACGTCGCGCCCGATGACAACATTGCCTGTCACCGCCGCCTGTGGATGCACAAACGCGCTCTCGTGTATCACGGGGCGACAACCGTTGAATTCGTAAATCATGTCTGGAGAAGGTTACTACAGGTTAGAGGGTTGGAAGGTTTCTGGTTAGGGGGGCTGTATAGAGGGGGGCTGGTTGCTCACGCTCGGTTTGTCACCCCCTAACCAGTAACCTTCCAACCCTCTAACCTATAACCTCATTCACGTTTTAGTGCCAAAATTTTGATTTCAACGCGCTGATTCAGTTTGCGGCCTTCGGGGGTAGCATTGCTAGCAATGGGGCTTCGTTTGCCATACCCTTTGAAGGATACCCGTTTGACATCCACTCCTTTGCTGATCAGGTACTCGGCTGCTGATTTGGAACGAGCAGTGGACAATCGGTCGCAAAACTCGTCCGGCGGGGTGCTGTTGGTATGGCCGCCGATCTCGATGACGATGTTGCCGTTTTCTTCCATAAAATCATAGAGCTCGTCCAGAGTGGGCAGGGCATCTGTGGTCAGGCTGGCGCTATCGGCCTCAAACCGCAATTGCTCCATTTTGATCGTCTGGCCGCTTCTCAGCAAGGAAGCGTTGAGCTCGGGTAGAATACGCTGCTTTATCTCCACCGGCCGAACGGCGGTACAGCCATTCGCATCGGTGACGGTGACATTGTGCGTGCCGAGTTTGAGTTTGGAGGCCGTGGTGCCGGTTTCTCCATTGTCCCACGCCACAGTAGTGGGTTGCGTTCCGCCCTTGATTTTCACTGTTGCCTTGCCGTCGGTGCTGCGCTCGGTAGTGGCTCCTACCACTCGATTGATTTCTGCTACCAACAATTCCGGTCCTTTGACGATGACCACGGCGGCCTGGGTTTTTCCAGCAGCATCTGTCACGACAAGGGCGTATGTAGCAGGTGGCACGTCGGCTATCGATGCACTTTTCCAGGCGGGGTTTTCCCATTTGTACTGGTAGGGCGGTTTGCCACCGCTGGCGGTGACTTTGAGGCCTGATGTTTGGCCGCCGCAGCGTATGGTGCCCGTTTCTTCCACATTGACGCTCAAGGGTAAAATATTTTCCGAGACATCCACCTGGTAGGTTACTCCACAGCCTTTTTCATCGGTTATAGTGACGGTGTGTTTTCCGGGGCTGAGGCTGGAGGCAAGTGCAGTGGATTCGCCGTTGTCCCAAACAAAGGATAATTTCCCGGTACCGCCACGGCCCTCGGCTTTTGCCTTGCCGTCGTTTTTGCCCGTGGTGGTTGGGCTGACGAGCACGGCAAATGGTAAAATTTCCGGGGGTTGCTTGACCTCTACGACAGCAGGAACCATAGCCCCGGCCGCATCGGTCACGCTGACGATGTGCGTACCCACGCCAACGCCTGTGGGCTGTTCGCCGGTGAGTGCTGTGCTCCACTGGTACTTGTAAGGGCGTTTTCCGCCGCTGGCGTGTACCCGCAGTGTGGCTTTTTGCCCATTGCAAGCTATTGGCACCTCCTCGGCAATATTAGCCGACAGGGGCACGATGGCTTCTGAAATACTTACTTCCGACACGACCGAGCAGCCCTGAGCATCCGAGACCGTGAATTTGAATGTGCCGGCACCCAACCTGGTGGCATCTTCGCCGAATTCGTCATTGGCCCAACGGATCTGATACGGCGGCGTGCCCCCCGACACGACCGCCTTGGCCCCGCCGTCGTTTTCGCCCGGCTTGGCCGGGCGGTGCCCTGTTGTTGTTACCTTCACTGGCTCCGGTTCCACAACCTGGAACGCAGTGGAAATGCGCCCGCCACCCGCGTCCACGACGACCAATTGGTAAATGCCCGCTACGACGTTGGTGGGCGTTTGGCCCTGCATACCGGGTTGTGTCCAAACAAACTGGAAGGGCGGTTTACCGCCGCGAACATCCACTTTGAGGCTGGTGGTGCCGCCCGCGCAGGTGATTTTGCCGGTTTCTTCAATGCGGGCAGAAAGTGGCAGAATGTTTTCGGTCACCTCGACTGTGGCGGTTGTGGAGCAGGCATTCACGTCCGAAACGGTTACTGTATGCGTGCCAGGCGCTAGGCGTTTGGCGCGTTCGGTGGTTTCCTCGGTGTCCCAGCGGATCTGGTACGGAGCAGTGCCGCCGGTTATTTTAACCGAAGACCTGCCGTCGGCGCTGGCGATGGCTGCCGCAGCGTCCAGTGTGGTAGTAGCGGCGATCGGGTCGGGCTGTTTTACGGTAAAAGTAGCAGTCGTTTTGCCGCTGGCTACATCGGTCACCGTGACGACGTAGGTGCCAGCAGGCACGTTTTCGGGTTGGAAACCACTCAGCCCTGGCGCGCTCCACTGAAACTCGAATGGGCTTTTGCCACCGCTGATGGTGACTTTCAGGCTGCTTTTGTCGCCATGGCAGCCGATTTTTCCGGTCTCTTCGATTACAGCGGCCAGGGGCAGGATATTTTCACCAATGGTCACTTTGGCCGAAATAGTGCAGCCATTGCCATCGGTGACAGTGACGCCTTGCTGACCGGCTGTCAGTCGGGTAGCCGTTTCAGTGGTCTCGCTGTTTTGCCACAAAAAGGTGTACGGGCCTGTTCCTCCGCGAGGCGAAGCCGTGGCTTTGCCATCGGAAGCGGCCACTCCTGCCGGGGCCTGCGCAGTGGCCACTACGCTCAAGGCCGAGGGTTGCGGCACGGTGATGTTCGTGACGGTTTTTCCGCCCACAGCATCCACCACGGTGAGCGTGTAGGTACCCGCAGTGACACCGGCGGGTTGTACTCCGGCAAATTTCGGGTTACTCCATTCGTATTGGTACGGTTCCTTGCCGCCCGACACGGTGACTTTGAGTATGGTATTTCCACCGATGCAGGGTATCGGTGTGGTTTCTTCAACGAGAGCGCTCAATGCGCCCAGTTTTCGGTTCATGATCAGTGTAGCTGAGGCAGTACAGCCGCGCTTGTCGGTCACAGTGACACTGCGCGCACCTTCTGTCAATTTGGTGGCCGTGCTGGTGGTTTCACCGTTGTCCCAACGGTATGAAAAATCGGGAGTGCCGCCTTTCGCTTTCACTTCAGCAACGCCGTCTTTGGCTCCGAGACCGCTCTCAATTGTTTTTGTTTCCACCGTCACAAACAAGCGCTTGTCCTGCACCGATACTTTTCCGGATTTGCTTTTTCCGGCACTGTCCGTCACGGTCACGGTGTAAGTACCCTGGCCTATCCCTGCGGGGGCATCGCCCTGGATTTTGGTGTTCGACCAGGCAAACGTATAGGGCGGCTTGCCACCACTAACTTTGACGAGCAACGCGGCATCCTCGCCCGCCCCTACACACGATACTTCCCGATCCACAGTGCAAGTGACCAAAAGCGTAGAAGCCTTGTCTACGAGGTACAGGCCCTTGTCGTCGGTGCCGATCCAGATGGCGCCGTCCTGATCCACGGCTATACAGCGGCCATACTCGCTGGTGAAATACTCGGCTCCGCTGAAATACTCGAACTCATCGGTCAGGAGGTTATAGCGGCTGATCATGCGGGAAAGCACCCAAAGATTGCCCTCTGCATCGAGGTCAAAATCTTCGGCTTCGCCTTCAAGTGCTTTTTCTTTGATGTCAATAGCCTGCCAGCGTTGGCCGCCTTGGGCGAGCCAAAACTCGCCGTCGGCCAGGGCATAAATATCGTTTCCGACCTCGCGAATGCGCTGCACATCGTAGCCCTCCAGTTCGGTTTTCCACTTATCGGGCGTGCCTACGATGAGGCCCAGGTCGCTGCCGATCCAGTAGCGGCCGGTTTTGTCCTTGAATATGGTGTTGACGGTATTGGACTGAAGTTTGGACGTACTGGTGTTGATCCGGGCTACCAATTTGAGCGCGGGCTTGGTATTGAGCTGAAAAACCCCGTCTTCTTCGGTGCCGAGGAAAAGCCAGTCGCGGGTGCTATCGTAGTAGGCCGATTTGATCACCGGGGCAGCATTAAGCACCATTTGCAACACATCGGGAGTCCAGCGGATGTCGACATTTCCGCCCCGGAACTGGATAGCCGACTGCTCGCCCTGGCCCATTTCGACGGGCGCGGACAGGTCACTGGCCTGCACCTTGTATAGGGAGGAGCCACTGGCCACCCACTTGACGTTGTCGTTGTCCACGAAAATATTTCGTACGGGAGCCGAACGGCTCACGGCACCGCAGCGCGTGACCTGCCGGTCAGACGATTGGGCGGACAGGGGGGCGGTTGCAGCCAAAAGGATGCAGGAGAGGAGCAGTGTTTTTCGGTCAATAAAGATCATCATGCGAGAGATTTGATTCGTTCGATTGTTTCGTCTGGGTGATGGGCTCCGGTTTCGGGCGCGCAAAGTTCGGGCACGTTGCTGAGAACGGCACACAAACGAAAAACAATACGGAGGAATTTTCAGCGGGAAGCATTGGGTCACAGGTTTCCTGTCAGCAGTTTCCAAAGAAACTCCAAGCCGACGGCACTGGCGACAAAACGTTCTTTTTGGTTGCCTGTGAGGCGCTGGGTCCAATCGGTAAGCCCGCCATCAATGATCGGGTATCGGTTTTGTCCGTACTCCAAAACGATGCCGAACTGGAGTGCCCGGTAGTATTGCTGCCGGGCTTGCGGTACCCGATCGATTTCCAGTTTTGCATTCAAAGATTGTTTATCAATATACTCCAGAACGGTGTCGAACAGGTGGTTCGGGCCTGTTTCCGGGTCGAGTGCCTTTAGCACGAGCGTCAAATTCTGGCCTGCCGGAATGTTGCGCAGCATATCCAGGTAAAAGCCGATGTGACGGGCTACGTTGGTTTTTTCAAAAAGAAAATTGCCCGAGTCGCGGCCAGCGGTTGACAAGCAAAATAGGCCAAAATGTGTCGTGAAGCCGGGTACATCAGGCACTTGTTGGGTTCGCAAGAGTCGGTGAGCGGCACAAAGATCCACGGATGCTGTTGGAAAACCCAGTCGTTGCCGCCTGGCGCTGGACTCAAGGGCCATTATATTGGTGCAATCTGCTACTACTTCCGTGCCACGCAAAGCCGTCATCACCTTGTTTTGGTGAACTGTTCCCAGTGCCGAACAAGCGCCAAACGGCGCGACTGGGGACAGCTCCAGCGGTTCAAAACCGCTTTCTTTTCCAGCCCTCAGCCAGGTCAATTCGAGATCCCGAAAGGCGATGGTATCCACTGACGAAGGCCGTGTGAACCGATTTTGCCGATAGGCGGCTAACACGTCAGACGGGACAATCTTTTCAGTTCTCCGGTGATAAACCTCCAACAAAAGCGCACTCAGGTCGGGGGCGGACAAGTGATTGCTGAGGGCATCAGCCAGATCGGGTTTGCCGACTTGACGGCACAGCCGGTGGAGAAAATGTTCGTTCATGTTGAGGATGTAAGCGTTAAGAGCGTGTTTAAATTATCAATTAATTCTGCCTCGACAGTTATTTTTAGATAAGTACCGATGAAATAATAACCTCCCGATTTGGAGGAGGATAATTTGGTGGCAGACAAGGCGCGAGGAAGGCGCATAGTAGGGCTACGCAACGGACGAGCAACGTAGAATGCCGCCCAATTAGCCCTTCCAAATCGGGAGGTTATTATTTCATCGGTACTAACCGTAGTCTAAGCGTACTTTGTCGCCACAAATCACAGTTTTTTTCATGGTCGCATCAAGTCCCGTATGTTTCCCGCCAACGCTTTCCATTTCCTGCTGACGTTTTTTGGGATCAATGATGCCAAAATACGCCGCAAAAGCCGGTTCCGGCGGGTTTACAAAACCATTAAGCGCATCCGCATCGCTTTCGCGCTGGCACTTACTGCGCTCATCGTGGGTATGCTGGGGTATGTGCTCATCGAGGGCTACAGTTGGTTCGATGCCTACTACATGGCCGTGATTACGCTCGCTTCGGTAGGTTACCAAGAGGTACATCCATTGAGTGATGCGGGCCGGTTGTTCACTTCATTTTACATCCTGTTCAATATCGGCACTATTGCTTTCGCTATTTCCACCATCACCGGCATTTTTGCCGAGGGCGGGTTTTCCAAACTGCTGCACGATTTTCGCATGAATCAAAAAATTGCAGGTCTGAACGCGCACGTTGTCGTGTGTGGATACGGACGGCACGCCATCGAGGTGGCGCAAGAGCTGTCCAAACAGGGTATTCCGTTCGTCATAATCGAAAACGACCCGGAGACCGTTGAGTTACTTCGCAACACCGAACACTTGTTTTTCGAGGGTGATGCCACCAACGACGACGTGCTCATGGACGCGGGCATTGATCGTGCGCGTGCCTTGGTGCTAACCCTTCCGGATGATGCGGACAACTTGTTTGTCACGCTTTCGGCGCGGCAGATCAATTCGAAATTGCGCATCATATCGCGGGCCAGCAACCTGGCCGATGAAGTGAAAATCCGCCGTGCCGGTGCCGACCATACGGTAGTGCCCGAGCAGATCGGTGGTTTTTATATGGCTACGTTGGTAAACAAGCCCGATTTGGTGGAGTTTTTTACGCTGTTGTCCAATATGGGGCCGAGCAACGTGGTGTTTGAAGAAATCGAAGTGGCACGCCTCTTGCCCGATATGCAGGGCAAACCCATCGCTGAAATCGGTTTGGAACGGAGGGGACGTGTGTCGGTGGTCGCTTTGCGCCGCTCCAATGGCCAGTACGAACTTAACCCGCCCACTTCTACCGTGCTGCGTCCGGGTTTGCACATCGTTTTGTTAGGCAACCCGGAACAAATGCAGGCTTTCAAACAAAATGCGCTCGTGTGAGTGATGCGTGATTTGTACAGTAACTTTTTTTACCCTTTGCCATTACTGGGTGAATACTACATTTGCCGCGCTTTTCGTCCTTCAGGCAGGAGGCAGAGAAATCCGCCTTTGCCAAGGTTAGCAGCAGTAAACCGTATGACCCCCCAACCAGAAACCTTTATCAACGATGTCCTCCAACGGTACCACCAATGACAACAACAGGCTGACACTTGCCGGCCTCATCATCACTCTGGGGATAATTTATGGCGATATCGGCACCTCGCCGTTGTATGTGATGCGTTCCATTGTGGGCACTGGAGCGGTCAACCGGGATACTATTCTCGGAGCAGTCTCACTGGTTTTTTGGACACTGACCATCCAGACGACATTTAAGTATGTCATGCTCGTCCTGCAAGCCGACAACAAGGGTGAGGGCGGCATTTTTTCCTTGTACACACTGGTGCGGCGGCGGCGCAAGTGGCTGTTGTATCCGGCCATGATCGGCGGGGCAGCGGTGCTGTCGGAAGGCATGATCACACCGCCCATTTCGGTTTCGTCGGCCATCGAGGGTCTCGAGTCTATCCCGCAGCTTCACGGCACGCATATCCCCATTGTAGGCATAACCATCGGTATTATCACCCTGCTATTCATTTTTCAGCAATTCGGCACGGCGGCAGTGGGGCGTTTTTTTGGGCCGGTCATGCTCGTCTGGTTTTCCATGCTCGGCCTGTTGGGTGGCATCGAAATGGCCGATCACCTGTCTGTTTTGCAAGCAGCAAGCCCGGTTTACGCGATCAACCTGATCCTCAATCACCCCAACGCTCTTGTTCTGATGGGTGCCGTCTTTTTGTGTACGACGGGTGCCGAGGCGCTGTACGCCGACCTTGGGCACTGCGGGAAGCAGAACATCCGAATCAGTTGGATTTTTGTAAAAACCTGCCTGCTGCTCAACTATTTTGGGCAAGCGGCCTGGTGCCTCGAGTTTGAAGGATCCCCGTTGCCGGCAGGGGCCGCCAACCCGTTTTACGGGATCATGCCGGAGTGGTTTTTGCCTATCGGTATCGCGATTGCGACCCTGGCGGCCATCATTGCCAGTCAGGCCATGATATCGGGTTCGTTCACCCTGGTCAGCGAGGCCATACGCCTGGGCTTGATGCCCAAACTGACCGTTATTTTCCCGTCCAACCTGAAAGGGCAATTGTATGTGCCCGCCGTGAACGCCCTGCTGTGGGCAGGCTGTGTGTTCGTTACGGTGTTTTTTAAGGAAAGTGCGCGCATGGAGGCCGCATATGGGCTTTCGGTGACGATCACCATGCTCATGTCCACCATACTTCTAGCCAATTTTCTAATCATGCAGCGGGTCGGCTCGGTGTGGATTTGGATGTTTCTCGTGTGGTACCTGTGCTTCGAGGGGGCGTTTTTCTCCGCTAACCTGCTCAAGTTCATGGACGGCGGTTTCATCACCATCGTCATAGCGTCGTTTCTTTTTGTGCTCATGTATGTGTGGGTAAGCGCCAAAAAGATCAAAAAGCGGTTTGTTCAAAACACGAAGATCAGGGACTACATGGATCAGATCATCATGTTGAGCAACGACGATAGCGTGCCCAAGTACGCTACCAATCTGGTGTTTCTCAGCAGCGCCAAGTCGCCCGAAAAGGTGGAGGAAAAAATTCTGTACTCCATCCTGCAAACCCAGCCAAAACGCGCCGACGTGTACTGGTTTGTCCATATCGAAGTAACCGACGAGCCGTATACAATGGAATACAAGGTGAAAATTTTGGCTCCCGATGATGCGTACAAGGTCACTTTCCGCCTCGGTTTCCGGGTGGAGCAGCGCATGAACCTGTTCCTGCGAAAAGTGGTGGAAGACCTGCTCGAAAACGACGAGCTGCACAACGAGTCCCGCTACCACGTAAGCCGGGCCGATATGCCCACGGGCGATTTCAAGTTCGTCATCATGTCGGAGTTCCTGTCACACGAAAACGACCTGCCTGTACCCGAACAGATCATCATGGGCACCTACCTGACCGTGAAAAGCATCACCGCCTCGCCACAAAACTGGTTTGGCCTAGACAGCGACTCGGTAGTTATCGAAAAGGTGCCTCTGGTGTTGCGACCGGTAAAGGACTTCCGGCTGAGGCGGGTGGGGTAACACGTTCTAAGAGCGTATTTCTGCGGCCAGCCCGTCCAGATCGCGCACAAGGAGCCGGGAGCGGTTGAACGTCAACAGTTTTTTGTAGCGCAGGTCGTTGAGCGTAGTGGTTACGGTTTGGCGGCTTGTGGCTGTCATGTTGGCGATTTCCTGGTGGGTTACGGGTTTTCGGATTACCCATTCGAAGCCCACACGCTCGCCTTTGTTGCGGGTTACTTCAACCAGAAACTCCACAATACGGCTTCGGCTGTCGCGGAAAACCAGGGATTCTAATCGGCGCTCCATTTCCAACTGGCGGGCACCGAAGATATTCATAAAAAACAGGTTGAGGTCGCTGCGTTCGCGCATGAGGCCGCGCATTTCATCCAGCGAGACTACGCAAACCTCGGCTTTTTCGATGGCCACGGCCCAGTCGCGTCGGCGCTGTTCGCCTACGAGGGCCAGTTCGCCAAACACTTCGCCTTTGCCAAGAATAGCCTTGGTGATTTCCTTGCCCTCCTCATTCATGGTTGAAATTTTAACACGACCCTCCGTGATAAAAAAGATGCGGTCGGACAGGTCGTCTGGCACAAAAAACTGCTCGCCCTTGGCGAACATACGATGGGTATGGTGGGCCATTCGATCGACGTTGCCGAGTTTGCTTGGACACAGGAGGTGCGTCAGATCAATGTTTTCGAGATGCCAGAGGGCTTGCATGACGGAGGTTTTATTCGTCTAATTTCAGATCGAATCGTTGCAATAACTCTATCACAAGCGGATTGTTTTCGCGCATCTTGTCCAACTTTTCTTTTGTCGTCAGCGGGCGTTTTGTTTGGCCAGCGGCCTGTATTTCGGCGGCTTTGGCCTCGTCTAATTCCACCCGGATTTTGATTGCGGGGTCGTGCAGGTGCGTGCGCAGTGTGTCGAGCAGGTGGTTGATTTCTTCCTGGATGAGCGCCCGGTGTACGGTCAGACCCACGATGGCCACCACAGTTTTGCCCTCCAAATGGATGGCTGCCCCGGTTAGGGCCTGTCGCAGCGTGGGCGACGGGGTCATTTCTGCAAAATTTTTCCACTCCGTACAAGCATTTTCGAGCGTCAGGCGGCTTTCTCGGCCAGCCAGTTCGAGTTCCTCTACGGCCACGGCTTCTTCGAAATCCTCCAACCGAAGCGATACTTTTTCGGTTTTTTTCAAGCCCATGCGCAGCTCGGTTTTGAGCGAGCTCACTGCTTCTGCGCTCAGTTCATGGGCGGTAGAGGCGGGGCGGTGGGTTGTGGGCTGGAGTGCTGGCGGGCTGGCAGGCTGGTCAGGTGGAGCGGGTTGGACGGAAGGACGATGAGCGGGAGCCTCGGGCCGGTTTCCGTTGTCTGCTGTTCGTTGGCCTCCATTCGCGGAGGGGAGGGAAGTGCTCAGGTCAGGAGTTTTTTTTTCCACAGGCGAAGCGGCGGACACTGCCCTGCCAATGTAGCACATTTTGAGCAGGGCCATTTCGAGGTGCAGGCGTCGGTGGCGTGCCATTTTGAGATTCACATCGCAATCATTGGCGATTTGCAGGGCGGAAAGCAGGAGCGAATTGGGCGCCAGTGCAGCCTGTTTGCGGTAGCGTTCGCTGAGACTTTCGCCCACTTCAAGCAATGCGAGTGTAGCGGGGTCTTTGCAAACGAGCACGTTGCGCAGGTGCTCGGCCAAGCCCACGAGAAACACTTCCGGCTCGAAACCCTTGCGCAGAATTTGGTCGAACAGGTTGAGGATAGTCGCCGAATCCTCGGCCATGAGCGCGTCGGTGATCTGGAAAAAATAGTCGTAATCAAGGACGTTGAGGTTTTCGATTACGTCCTCGTAACGGATTTGTTTGCCGGAGGCGGCGCTGGTGATGCGGTCGAAAATGGAGAGCGCGTCACGCAAGGCGCCGTCGGCTTTTTGGGCAATAATGTGCAAGGCGTCCGCTTCGGCCTCGATGTTCTCCTGGGCGCAAATATGTTGGAGGTGCAGCATCGTATCGGCCACGCCAATACGGCGGAAGTCAAATATCTGGCAACGCGACAGGATGGTGGGAATGATCTTGTGTTTCTCGGTGGTAGCGAGGATAAAAATTGCGTAGGGCGGCGGCTCTTCCAGGGTTTTTAGGAAAGCGTTGAACGCACCCTGCGAGAGCATATGTACTTCGTCAATGATGTACACTTTGTACTTGCCTCGTTGTGGCGGTACGCGCACCTGATCCACGAGCGCGCGGATGTGGTCTACGCCGTTGTTGGAGGCAGCATCGAGCTCAAAAATATTCCAGGAAGCATCTTCTTGAAAAGCCTTGCAGGAGCTACAGGTATTGCAGGCTTCGTAGTCTTTTGAGCGGTTTTCACAATTGAGAATTTTGGCAAGAATGCGTGCACAAGTGGTTTTGCCCACCCCGCGCGGCCCGCAAAAAAGGAACGCATGGGCCACATGATCGGTGGCGAGGGCGTTTTTCAGCGTCTGGGCGACGTGCTGCTGACCCACCACGTCCTCGAAACGCTGGGGGCGGTACTTGCGTGCAGAAACGACGAAGTTGCTCATGTCGTGCAAAAGTACACAGGTTGAGCAGACAATAAAGCGGGAGAGTTAGGGTAATTTACCAACACGAGATTCTTTCCTACTCCAGCACATATCGGTACTCCTGCTCCACTTGCTCGCCGAAGTTGTCGCGTGCCCACAGACGAAAAGCAACTACATCTCCGGGCATAAGCCCGCCGGGGAAAGGCAACCACAGGTTTTTGATCAAAGCCTCCCCGTTGAAATTGATCGTATTGCTTCGCAGCCCGGAATCACTGTCGAGCACATCGCCAAATTTTCCATTTACGGAGTATGAAAACTCCCATTCGGTGACGTACTGACAATCCGGGTCGGAGGCCGTGGAAGAAACACGCAGATCGAACAGTAAGACGTCGGCTGGTGTCTGGGTGCCGCTGTTATCCTCGTCGAACCAACGTACATCGAAACGCTCCAGGGACAGCAGGTACGGCTCGCGGTCGCAGGAAGGAGCGAAAAGGGCTAGGGAGAGAAAAAGGAAGAAAGCAGTCTTTTTCATGCGCTTACTATTTTGCTGGCGAAAGTAGGCCGGATGTGCAAGAGCGCAAGCGGGGCTGTCGGATTTAGCACGGTTTTAACCCGGGAAGCCGATTTTAACAAAAATCCAACAGGCGTTTTAACGCTTAGAGAGGAAGAGCGTACACAAAAGTAAGTTGCACAGAGGCTCACCTTCCCACATAATTGTGCGGAGTCAGCCGCTTCAGTTCGTCCTTTACTTCGCTCCGCACCTGGAGCTGGTCAATAAACGTGTGAAACGTTTCCTGCGTCACCAAGGCCCGTCCACGGGTGAGCGATTTGAGCGCCTCATAGGGCTGGGGATAACCTTCGCGGCGCAGGATGACCTGTATACCTTCGGCGATGACCATCCAGTTGTCTTCCAGATCATCGTACAATTTTCCTTCGTTGAGTGTGAGTTTGCCGAGCCCCTTAAGGATGGACTTGAGTGCCACAATGGTGTGGGCTACAGGCACGCCGAGGTTGCGTAGTACGGTGCTGTCGGTCAGGTCGCGCTGCAAGCGGCTAATCGGCAGTTTTTCGGCCAGATGATGGAGCAGCGCATTGGCGAGGCCGAGGTTTCCTTCAGCATTTTCGAAATCAATGGGATTCACCTTGTGCGGCATAGCAGAGGAACCGACTTCGCCCTGCACCGTTTTTTGGCGGAAATACTCCATCGAAACGTACGTCCACACGTCGCGGCAGAAATCAATCAAAATGGTGTTGATTCGACCCAGTGCCTGACATTGCGCTGCCAGGCAGTCGTAATGTTCGATCTGGGTAGTATGCTTCGACCGTTCGAGACCGAGAAACTCGCGTACAAAATCATCGCCGAACTGCTGCCATTCGTAGTCCGGGTAGGCGGCGAAATGGGCATTGAAATTGCCGGTGGCGCCGCCGAACTTGGCGCGATGCGGAATTTCGCGCAGTTGGTCCAGTTGCACATCCAGCCGTTCCACGAACACCAGAAGTTCCTTGCCGAGCAGCGTGGGCGAGGCTGGTTGGCCGTGCGTGCGTGCCAACAAAGGCACCCGTGCCCAGTCCTGCGCAAGTTGGTTGATGTGGTCGCGTACGCGCTGAATCTGTGGGTAATACACGTTCTGGAGCGCGTTTTTGAAAAGCAGTGGCGTGGCGGTATTGTTCACATCCTGCGAGGTAAGGCCGAAGTGAACGAACTCGCGCAGGTGCCCCAATTCGAGGCCGTCGAAGCGCTCTTTGAGGAAATACTCCACCGCTTTGACATCGTGGTTGGTGGTGCGCTCGATGGATTTGACGTACTCCGCATCGGCAGCGCTGAAGTTTTCAAATATCGCGTTCAGTTCGTCAATCTTGGCATCTTCGAAATCGGCCAGTTGCGGTAGCCCGTACTGGCACAAAGCGATGAAATACTGGATTTCCACGAAAACACGGTAGCGGATAAGGGCGTACTCACTGAAGTAGTCCGTCAGTTCCCTGGTCTTGTCAGCGTAGCGCCCGTCAATGGGAGAAATAGAAAGCAGTGTCATGATTGGCAATGTTCGTTTGGCGAATAACAGCGTTCTTTAGGAATGGCGCGGGAATAAGGGTACAAATTTGGGGAGCCGTTTTTGTTGCTGTTGAGGCAAGAGGAGGGCGTTTAGTGGTGCCTAAACAACCGACGAGCAACGAAA
>JBJXEZ010000309.1:0-8492 GCA_046153695.1 Saprospiraceae bacterium | reverse complement strand
CAATTTTACCCTGCCCTGCGTTATTTTTTTCGCCGTATTGCCCACATACACCTGCAAAAAATGCCTTGGTCAGAATAAAATTGAATCGTCCTGCCATCCGAATGTTAAATTTAAACACGCTCTAAAGGTTCAGTAACTGAAAATCAACCGGTTTTTCAAACCTTCAACGAACCACGAAATCCCCTCGCTGCGTAGTAGGAAGGTGCACTATTATGGTACACGAATACATGGCCGTAACGGAAATCAGCAAAGAGTGCTCCGCCGAGTTTTCTAATCCCGGCAGGCGTTTTTATCCAGCTTGACGTGGTGGTATCAAACGTCCCAAGTTGTTGCAAATACCGGTACTGCTCCTCTGTTAATAGCTCAATACCCATCGCAAAGGCCATATCCATTGCGCTATCGTTCGGCGGGTGTTCTTTCCTCGACTCCAGCGCCTCGCGGTCGTAACAGACGCTCCGTCGGCCTTTGGGGCTTTCGGCTGAACAATCGTAAAAGATGTACTCGTCAGCCTTTTTGTCATGGCCAACTACATCCGGCTCGCCACCGGGTTGTTCCATCTCCCCGAGCGACCACAGTTTTTCGGCGTTAGCCTCTAATTTCGCTTGTACGTTGGCCCATGTTATGCCTTTGTGACGGCTCCTGTTTTTTTCAAAACGGGCTTTTAATACTCCGAGCAGTGCTTCACGTTGTTCGGGTGGCAACACTTTTTTATGCTCCCTTGTCATAAATCTATGCGTTTTAATGATGCGAGAAACGCAAAGTTACGGTTCTGACCACTTCAATATCTGCGCTTCCATTTCTGCTTGCGAGCCGAAACGCGACAGATCATAGCAGCCTAGCGGAAAATTTGCTGTACGCACAGGACATCGGTTACAGTGGGTGCAGGGGTTATCGGGTACATTGACACCTCGTTTGAACTGGTTCAGGAGGTCCACATTGGCCAACAGTGGACGGGCCATTGCTATCAAGTCGGCCTTGCCGGCTTGCAACGTATCCTCGATCAGGGATTTTTCCTGAAAACCACCGTTGGCAATGACTGGCAGGCCAACCTCGTCCCGAAACCGTTTGGCATCGTCGGCAGACACAGCAGGCGTATCCTTCCAACCGATATTTGCCAATGGCCCGAGAATGAACTCCGGCACCGTGTTGGCCAGTGTTGAGCGAAGCCAGGCCTTAAAGGACAGGTGGCGGTTGTTGTTGTAAAATAATTTGAGATCCTGAACTGGAAACGAACCGGGGTTGCCCAAGGGGTTGATGAAGCCGTAGCCCTTGTCAATGTGCAGGTAGTCGACACCCAAGGCCTTCAACTTGTGCGCGTAGTGCAGGTTTTCGGCGATGGTATTGCCGAAATACCAGTGCCGCAGGGGAAAAACGATGGGCAGGCGCAAGTTGAGCGGCAGGTAGTTGTGGTCGGCTGCAGACAAGCGGATACCCACGGGAAAATCGTCGCCCACACGCCCGCGCACGGCCCGCACCACGTCCTCCAAAAACTGGAAGCGTTTGTCCACGGAGCCGCCGTACCGGTCTGTGCGCCGGTTCACGGCGGGGTTGAGAAATTGCTGGATGAGGTAGCCCTTCGAGGCGGTGATCTCCAACCCGTCGGCACCGGCTTCGCGTACGCGCCTGGCGGCCTCGGCGTATTTTTCCACCGCTATTTCGATCTCCTCGGTCGTCATGGCCCGGTGCAGGTTTTTGTACCCGAAAAATAAGTCGAATAACGTAGACGCCGACTTGGAGTCCTCCGGGTCGCTGAACAGGCTCATCTGCGTATGGGCGCCCGCGTCGCCGATCTGGACGATGTACCGACAGTCGTGTTGCTGTACCGCCCGCACCACCTCGGCGAAGGGTTTCACGAATTTGTCGTGCGACAGCAGCGGATACTGCATGGGAGAGGCGCGCTTTTCCTCCACACCGATGGTGGCCGTGATTATAGCCGACACCTCGTTTTTTGCAAATCGCGTTTCAAAATTTTTAAACGCCGAGGTCACCGTACCGTCCCAGCTCGCCGTCCTGCCGCCAATGGAGGAGCGCACGATGCGGTTTTTGAATTGCAAATGGCGGATTTGAAACGGTTCGAAGATCATGTCAGTGCATATTTATTATCGGTGAAGAAATCGAGGGCGCGTTGGTTGACCAGGTCAGGGCGCTCGTCCACGATGAAATGCCCGGCACCTGGCACGAGCTCGATCTGAAAGTCGTCCGTGTACCGTTCATGGCCGCGCAGCCAACTGAGTGCCAGAGCAAAATCTTGTACGCCGAATAACAGTCGTGTCGGCGTTTGGATCCGGCATTTCCGGTACCGCCCCAGCAGGCCGACGGGGATGTACTCGCGCAGCAAAAACGTTCCATATAGTTTGGCCGAGGCGCGGGCGCGGGCGGGCTCCTGAAACTGGTCGCTAAACGCGTTTTTTTCGGCCTCCGTCCAGCCCTCCGGGTGCGTACCGCCACGTGTGAACAGGTGGTGGACGAAATGCTTGCTGCGCATCAACATACTCGGCCCAAGGTACGGCATGGCAATGCGGAACATATAGCCAAAACGCAACGTGGCGGGGATCATTTTCAGGCTGACCTTGGGCCACAACGGTGGAATGTTGGTGGCGAAATGCTGGGTTATAAGCCCCTGGTATTTGGCACTGACGATGTAGCCGATCCAGCCGCCCCAGTCATGGCTGAGCAGGCGCACGTGCTCGTGACCCAACGCCCGAAGAAGCCGCACAAAATCGTCTGCGAGGTCGTCTTTTCCGTAGCCGCCAGAAGTGGCATCGCTCCAGCCGAAGCCGCGCATATCGGGTACGATGACCCGAAAGTGGCGGGCGAAAAACGGAATTTGCTTACGCCACATCCACCAGTGCTGGGGCCACCCGTGGTACATGACCAGGGGCGGCCCGGCACCGGCCTCGACCACATGGATGCGGCATGAGCCGATGTCCACAAATCGGTGCTCGACCTCTATGCCCTCCACAGGCGGGTACGGGCGGGAGTTGGTTGTTTCGATGCGCATAGTTGTGTGTCCGGCTTTTTTTCCGAGAATATAACCGGATCGCACTCAATTACGAGAAGAGCATCAGTTTGGATTACGCCGTACCAGTAGTTTGTTTCAGCTGAAAAAGGCCGAATCACCAAACTACTACCCCCTGCTTCGCCACTACCTTGCCCGCCCCGCTCACGCTGACGGTGTAAATCCCCGCCACAGCCCCCGCTTCGAGCAGGCCGACCGACAGTTTCAACTCCTTACGTGCCAGGCAAGAAAAACCTGATAATTCCAACGAGGCTTCTGAGGCCTGAGCAAATAGAAAAAAATACTAATTTTTTATTCATCTTTGTATCCGTATTTACAAAACAAGTGTGACGTAATTGTTTAAAACCCCGTACATGTTTCTAGAAAACTGCCCAAAAGGCAAACGGCCCACAGTAATTTTTTTGCACTTTTATCACTAAAGCATTCTGCGTATGAAAACCAGCCTCCTATTTCGCCCGAGTTCGTTACTACTGCTTCTTGGAGCGATCGGTAACAGCATTTTTCTAACGGCTCAAACACCTGACCTGTCCGGTGTCGCCGTTGGTTCATCCCAAAAGGCAAGCGCCTCGTTCGCATGCCCTGTTTCTGTTGATGCAGGCCCGGACCAGTACCTCTGCAACCAGAACCCGGCAACTTTCCTGCTGAGCGCCACGATGCAAGGCAGCCCGAGGTTGTACTACTGGGAAGACGGGATCACACAGTTTCCCAAAAACCAGACCAAGGTACCGGTCACTGTCAACCAAACGACCTCTTACAATTTCGTGGCCTGGGCCTTGGATTCGACTTTCAACCTGATCCAAAACCCGCAATTTGAAGACGGTAATACCGCCTTTACTTCAGGATACGATTACAGCCCCGGCGATCTTGTCCCCTTTGACTGTTACGATGTTTTAATGGACCCGCATGCGGCGAACCCGCTCTTTCCAAAATGCCCTGACCATACGACTGGCTACGGCCTGATGTTGGCGACCAGCAACAGCAATAAAGGCCTTCAAATATGGGCGCAAGATGTACCTGTAGAGCCTAATACGATGTATTTCATTTCTGGTTGGGCAACCCGGTTTACAGTGAAAGGGTATCTTCGCTTGTACATAAACGGGCAGTTGGTACTGAGCTATACTGCACCAATGAACTGCACTTGGGGTTATTTTTCGGGATTCTGGTTCAATAGCGGCATCTCAAATGCCCATGTAGTCATTGAACAGCCGGTCCCGATTTTTAGCCCCGGTGCATTGGCCATAGACGACCTGTTCATGGCCCCGATGTGCAAGGAAGAGGATTCTGTTACGGTGCATATGACATCGGTGCATGCGGAAGCAGACGTGTTTAATCCAATTCATTTTTGTGACGATCACGAAATCACGCTCAATGGCGAGGGCTCAACAGAGGGGCCATTCATTTTTTACAACTGGACAACCACGAATGGAAACATCGTCAGTGGGGCCAATACACTACATCCGGTCGTGAACGCGCCGGGAACCTACACACTTACCGTAACCCTTGACGATGGCAACTACAAGAATTGCTACTCGACAGCAACCGTCGAAACCATAGAAGGAATAAACCCGTTTTCAACATGGATTACTTCCAACCAAACCCTCAATTGCGTTCAAAAACAAATGACACTTAGCGCAGCGACCAATCAGGGTTCCACTTTGACGTACCAATGGACAGCGAGCAACGGTGGCAATATTCTAAGTGGCGCAACCACTAAACATGCGCAAATCAACGCTCCTGGCACCTACACACTGTTGGTCACCGACCAAGGCACCGGTTGTACGGCTGTGGCAGAACGGGAAATCGAGGCCGATACCGTCCCGCCAATTGCCAATGCAATTGGCAACCCAATCACGTGTTTGTTGCTGGAATCCGCACTGAACGGAACCGGATCTACAACCGGACTGGGCATACATTACAAATGGACGACCCCCGACGGACTTATCCTTTCCGGGCAAGACAGCCTAAAAGCCGTAGGCGGCACAGCCGGAACCTATGTGTTCAAAGTGACCAACAGCGCCAATTTTTGCACGGCCACGGACACGGTGGTCGTAAGTGCCAACAACATCCCACCCATAGCCGAAATCGGCCCTTCCGGGCAAGTGTCTTGCCTGATGCCGTTGATCGTGTTGACCGCTCAGCAGGATACCGGCAATACCCACCTGGTTTATCGTTGGACAACCGCCGACGGCAACATTGTAAGTGGCGAATACAGCCCGGCAGCCACCGTAAACGCCGCAGGCTCGTATGTGCTCACCCTCACCAATACTTCCAATGGATGCGTTGATACGGACACTGCCCGGGTTGAAGCAGATACCAGCGCCCTACTCGCCATAGCCAATGCACCTGCCCCGCTTACTTGCACCGCAGGATCGGTATTACTCAATGCCAATGGCTCAACCAACTACCTAGGGTTGACATACCTGTGGACAACTACTGACGGGCATATCGTTTCCGGAGAAAATACACCTGCACCGCTTGTTGATCAACCAGGTACCTACTGGCTGGTTTTGTCCAACCCTGTCAGCGGTTGTACTGCCACCGATTTGGCGGTTGTGGTCCAAAACACAACACCACCACCGGTATCCGTTTTGCCACCAATGCTATTGTCCTGTGCGGTTTCGCAACAAGTATTGCAGGGAATAAACACGACAACAACAGGCAATTTCTCTTACCAATGGATAGCCGCTGACGGTGGCAATATCGTGAACGGAGCTAATACACTACAACCCATAATTGATGCCCCCGGCTCGTACAGCCTTTTGGCTACTGATTTAACCAACGGCTGCACGAGCACCCTTGCTGCACAGGTTGCCGAAGACGTGACCGTTCCTGAAATTGGCATTGCTTCGCCGCAAGTACTGACCTGCGCAACAAGCATGCAGGTTTTGTTGGGGCAAAACGCATCACCAGGCAATTTTACTTACCAATGGACAGCCACAAACGGCGGCAATATTTCAAGTGGAGCCAATACCCTTGAACCCGTGGTGGATGCGCCCGGCACCTATTCCATGCAGGCGACCAATCTGACGAACGGTTGCACGGCCGCCGCGAGCGTGCAAGTCAACTACGACGGCGAGGCCCCCAATGCCAACGTGGTCGCGACCGGCCTGTTGGGTTGCAACGGTGTTCCGGCAACACTCGCCAACAACACCAGCACCAATCCTGCCCTGTTGCTGCACAGCTGGACAATCCCTGACGGGAATACCGTCCAAACCGGTACGACACCGGTACTTCAGGCCTACCAGCCGGGCACATACCTGCTTGTGCTGACCAATACCCAAAACGGCTGTACGACCACGGCCCAAGCCACCATAAATACATACGATCCGGTACAGGCGACGCTGATTGATCAAACCGATGCCAGTTGTTTCGGGGCGATGGACGGCAGCCTGAGTATATCCGCTGCCGGTGGAAACGGCTCCTATACCTACTTATGGGATAACACAAGCGAAAACCCAACATCGGCCAACTTATCTGCGGGCAACTACACGGTTACCGTAACCGACGGCACAGGCTGCACGGCAGTGCTCAGCGAAACGGTAGGGCAGCCGGAACCTGTGGTTCCCAACGCATTGGCCACAGCACCTATGGTTTTCGGTGGCAGCGATGGCACGGCCTCGGCCAACCCGAGTGGCGGCACAGCCCCGTATTCGTTTGCATGGAGCGGCGGGGCTACCAAGCCTACGATTGACGGCTTATCGGCCGGTTTGTACACGGTTACGGTGACCGACTCCCACGGCTGTACGGCTGAACAAACCGTTGAGGTTTGGGGAGGTGCATGCAATCTGGCCGCCTCGGCGACATCCAGCAATCCGTTGTGTTTCCAAAGCGCCGATGGTTCCGCGACGGCATTGCCACTTGGTGGTACAAGCCCGTTTTCCTATCAGTGGAGCAACAACGCTACCGAACAAACTGCCGAAGGCCTGTCGTCAGGGACGTACACGGTGGTGGTCACGGATGCCAACGGGTGCCAGTTTACCACTACCGCCACACTGGCAGATCCCGCTCCAGTCGAGATTGACCTGGAAGGCGTTATTAATGCCACCTGCCCCGGAATTGCCGACGGCGCAGCTACCGTTTTGCCAACGGGAGGAACCGGAAACCTGACTCTTTTGTGGAGCAATGGCGAACAAGGGCCGACGGCTATCGCCTTGACTGCCGGGCTGTACACCGTCAGCGCTACAGACGAAAACGGCTGTGCTGCCACACTGACCCTCAGTGTAGAAGCATGGGATTTGGAACCGCCTGTTTTGCAAGGCGGACCTACCGTTCTCCCGCTTGGGCCTGCAGGTGTGATCAGCCTGACGCTGCTCAACCTCGGCGTGACAGTGACCGAAAATTGCGCATTGGATGATGTTCAGATTGTACCCTCTAATTTTGATTGCCTGCAACTGGGTACGCATCTTGTTTCGATCACGGCATTCGACGAGGCTGGCAACAGCAGCGTATTGTCCATTCCGGTAACAATCATTGACAACTTGCCACCTTCACTGGAATGTCCACCAAATGTGCAACAGTGTTTCGACAACCCAACTGTGCAATACCTTGCTCCGGTGGCAACAGACAACTGCCTCATGTTGGGCGGCCATTTTGATCTGGTGGAAGGTTTGCCAAGTGGCACTCCGTTCCCCGTTGGTGTCACTAAAACAACCTATTCGTTCACCGATGCCAGCCAAAACACGGGTATGTGTTCGTTCACGGTCACCATACTGACGCCTATTGCTGTTACGCTGGACAATTTGACACACGATACAGGTAGCCAAGGGATTGGAAGTGTACAAATAACCACTACTGGCAGCCAGCCGGGCTACACCTACCTGTGGCAACGAAACAGCCAGCCAATCAGCACTTCGGAAGATTTGTCGGGCGTGGGCGCGGGCGCGTACACGTTGGTAGTTACGGACAGCGAAGGTTGCTCGACAACAGCAGGACCATTTATCGTAGACGACCTGGTAGGCACGGATATGCCCGACTGGGCAGGCTTGGTCGCTGTTTTCCCTAACCCAACATCGGGGCAGGTCCAGGTTGTTTTGCCTGAAATGTTGGCAGGTACGGACGTGCAATTCGTTGCCTTTGATGGCATAGGCAGACAGGTTTGGGCGCATTATTCGGGTTGGTTAAAACACCAGACCTTCGATTGGTCGGCTTTAAATTCCGGCTTGTATGTTTTGCTCATTCGAACGAATCACGGACAAGCTGTTTACCGGATGGTGGTTAACCGGTAGACACACGGTTGGCACGGGGTGGTTAATTGTTAACTGACCACTGCTGTAGAATAAACAACTAAACAGGAGTCATCCCGAATTTCGGGATGACTCCTGTTTACGCTGTGAGCCGCTGTGACACTTGATAATCCGGATACCTGTTTGCCGGGGGACACCGTTGAAAACAAATTTCGTAACTGGTTAGGTAGCCGCAGCGCGGCGCAAGATTTGTAGAGAAATTGCTGGCAATATCGTCCAAAAGGTGCAGC
>JBJXEZ010000307.1:0-5703 GCA_046153695.1 Saprospiraceae bacterium | reverse complement strand
CTCGTCGTGAGCAAAGGGCGCGGGTTCGAGCGTTTTTTTGAAAAACAACTGCATTACGAAGAGCTGGAGGAAGCCGTGCAAGCTGCTCTGAAGGACAACTGATTTATTATTTTTTCACACAAACAAGTCAACACATGAAAAAAGTACTTTCCATTCTCACTATCGTCGCTGCCTTGGTGGCGTGGTCATTCACAACGGCACCGGTGGTACACAACGGCCTGCACATCGGCGACACTGCCATCGATTTCAGCCTGAAAAACGTGAACGGCAAAAATGTATCGCTCGCTGGCATTAAAAAGGCCAAAGGCTACATTGTGGTGTTCACATGCAACCACTGCCCGTTTGCAGTGGCCTACGAGGACCGCATCATCGCCCTGCACAAAAAGTACGCGAAATTAGGTTACCCGGTAGTGGCCATCAACCCCAACGACAAGGACGTTGCTCCGGATGACAGCTACGACAAGATGAAAAAGCGCGCCAAGGACAAAAAATTCCCCTTTGTGTACCTGTACGACGAGACACAAGAGATCGCTAAAGCGTACGGTGCCACGCGCACGCCGCATGTGTACCTGTTGGACAAAGACCGCAAAGTGCGCTATATTGGAGCCATAGACGACAACCACGAGGAGCCAAGTGCCGTCAAGGAAAAATTCCTGGAGAACGCCGTTGACGCACTTATGGCAGGCAAAGAAATCGCGACCACCGAGACTAAGGCCATCGGCTGCACGATCAAATGGACGAAAAGCGGTGCCGGCAAGCCCGCCAATGCCAAGCCAGAATCCATAAAGCAGTAACATTTATTACCGGCCCTTCGAGAATTTGTGTTGTACTTCAGCATGCATTTTCGAAGGGCCTCCTTATTGCCGCCCCGCCCATCTCCGCGCCACTTCGGTGAAAAAGCACTTTCGCAGCCCCCTGTGTTTACCTTTGCCGGATGGAAAATGAACAACCGTTCAGCGACATCCTGTCGCGATTGGGAATCGGGGCACTGAACGCGATGCAGGAAACCGCCGTTGGGGCTATTCGGGGGCACAAAAACACGGTGCTGCTGGCTCCCACAGGCTCGGGGAAAACGCTGGCCTTTTTATTGCCCGTTTGGGAAATGCTGCGTGCCGAAGAGCCGGGCGTACAATGCCTGATCCTGTCACCTACCCGCGAACTGGCGCTCCAGATCGAGCGCGTTTGGCAAAAAATGGCTACAGGATTTAAAGTGAACACCTGCTACGGCGGGCACTCCATGCAGACAGAAACCCAGAACCTGAGCCAGCCTCCCGCCCTGCTGATCGGTACGCCTGGCCGCATCCTGGAGCACATTACCCGAAAGACGTTTTCGCTGGATAAAATCCACACGCTCGTTTTGGACGAGTTCGATAAGTCCCTGTCTATGGGTTTTCAGGAGCAAATGGCTGGTATCGTTCAAGGTTTGCAAGGATTGGAAAAACGCGTCCTGGCTTCAGCAACCGACAAGCAACACATTCCGCTTTTTACCGGCATCACCCATCCGAAGGTGCTAAATTTTTACAAATCCCCTGAAAAAACAACAGACGGCCTCGTGACGCGACGGGTCATTGCGGCCACACCCGACAAGGGCGAAGCGCTTGTGAACCTGCTTTGCTACCTCGGCAGCACGCCCACCCTGATCTTTTGTAACCAGCGCGACACGACGGACGAGGTGCATAACCTCCTTTCGGGCACGGGCGTTTCGTGCGCGAGTTTTCACGGCGGCATGGAGCAGCCTGACCGGGAGCGCACGCTGGTGCAGTTTCGGAACGGCAGTGTCACATTTCTCGTAGCCTCCGACTTGGCGGCACGCGGGCTGGATATTCCGGAAGTGCGCAATGTGGTACACTACGAGGCTCCGATGAAGCACAACGATTTCCTGCACCGCAACGGTCGTACCGCCCGCATGCACGCTGACGGCACGGCTTACCTGCTTTTGGGAAAGAACGAACCCTTGCCTGTTTATCTGGCGGAAGCACCACCGCCGCTATTCGAAGTTCCACGGAGCGAAACCCTGCCGCCGCCCGCGCCCTGGCTCACGCTGTACATCAGTGGCGGCAAAAAGGACAAGATCAGCAAGATGGATATCGTAGGATTTTTATCCAAAAAAGGCAACCTGAACCAGACCGACATCGGCAAGATTGAGGTGCTGGACCACATGGCTTTTGCTGCTGTGCGGAGAGATCTGGCTGCTGGCGTGTTGAAATTGGTGCAGGCGGAAAAAATGAAAGGCAAGCGATACAAGATCGTGGTGACACGGTAGTCGGCGGTATTGTCCCAAAAGCCTGCCAGCCCTCCTAACAGATACCATTTGTTCGTACTTTGCGGGCCAAAACAACCACACCACATCATGCTCGCACTTACCGTTTTACTTGTCACGTTCGCCGTTATCGGGCTTTTTGCTGCAGGTATTTACAACAACCTCGTTCGCCTGCGCAATGGTGCAGAGGAGGCGTTTAAGTCCATTGACGTGTTCCTCAAACAGCGTTATGACCTCATTCCCAACCTCGTCAACACCGTCAAGGGCTATGCCCAGTACGAAAGCGGTACTTTGGAAAAAATTGTAGAACTGCGCAACCGGGCCATGAGTGCTGGCGGTAAAGATGGCGGTGCCGCCGAAACAGCGCTCTCCGGCGCGCTCAAGTCGGTGTTTGCCCTGGCCGAAAATTACCCCGATCTGAAGGCCAACCAAGAGTTTTTGCATCTACAGCAAACTCTATCCAACCTGGAGGAAGGCATTCAACGTGCCCGCCGCTTCTACAATGCCAGCGTACGCGACTTGAACAATGCCGTGGAGATGTTTCCCAGCAACCTTTTTGCTTCAATTTTCGGGTTCCAACGCATGGAGTACTTCGAGGTGGATGCCGCCGAGACCAAAAATGTGAATGTCCAATTTTAAGGTCATGAACAAACGCCTGATCTTGCTCCTCCTGCTGGTATGGCTCGCTGCCTACCAGGCACATGCCGAGTACTTTATCATCACCAACTACCGCGTGGCAGTCACCTTCACGGAAGCAGGCTACGCCGATTTTGACGAAACCATCGAGGTGCAGTTTTATGAACCCCGGCACGGCATTTTCCGGCAAATCCCCCTGCGCAGCGTCGTCAACGGTGAAACGGTGGACCGCCTCGTGCGCGACGTACAAGTGGAGGGCTATAAATTCTCCACTTCCCACGAAAACCACAATCTGGTGCTCAAAATTGGCGATGCCGATGTGTACGTGGACGGCCGCCAAACCTACCGAATCCGCTATCGGGTGCTCAACCCGCTCAATTTCTTCGAACAGCACAGCGAGTTTTATTGGGACCTCCTGGGCGTTTCATGGCCGGTGGTGACGGAGGTGTTCGACTTTGAACTGGTTTTTCCTGAAAAAATAATGCTGACAGCAAACGACCTGCGCTGTTTCACCGGGCAGGCTGGTTCTACCAGCCCGGCAGCAGCAGAGGTACAGGTGACAGCCAATCGCGCAACCGGTCGCGGCACACAGAAATTTATGCCTGGCGAGGCGTTCACGGTGGCGGTGCGCCTGCCCGCCGAGACATTCGAGCCGATGGATGCCTGGACGTACTTCCGCGAACGGCACGGGCTGTTGTTGGCACCGTTTTACTTTTTGTTTGCCAGCCTCTTGGCTCTGTTTTTTGCCCGCAACAAACGGCAAACCGTGATGACCGAATATTTCCCGCCGGAGGGCATCTCGCCAGCCATAGCGGGCGGTTTTGTAGACCACAGCGTAGACCAGAACGATGTGCTCTGCCTCATCCCACACCTCGCCAACCAGGGTTACCTGCGTTTGGAAATGGAGGAAGGAAGCGGTTTTTTGGAAAAAGACAACGTGATCTTTTACAAACTTAAAGAAGCCGGGCCGGAGTTGATGGCCTTTGAAAAGCAGTTCTTTGATGCCCTGTTCGAAAACGGCAGCCGCGTGGAACTCAAGGATTTGAAGGACAAATTTTATATCCACCTGGCCAGTGTACGCTCGGCAGTCAGCGAGTGGATCCGCGAGCAAAAATGGTACGAGCCTGACCAAAAGGCCATGGGCTGTATCACTGCCCTTGCCGGGATGGGGGCTCTTATTTGGGGTGGCATTGTCGTGTTCGGGCGAGAAAATCTCGACGGTATCGCACTCATTGTTACTGGCATCGTGTTGTTCGTTTTTGCCAGCAAATTCAACAAACGCACGGCATTAGGAAATGAAACCTATCGAAAACTGGAGGGCTTTCGACAATTTGTAAAAAAGGCCGAGCGCCCGGTTATCGAGCGGCTTTTCCGAGAAGACCCGCTGTACTACGACAAAACCATGCCCTATGCGCTGGCTTTCGGCTACCTGAAAGACTGGAACGACCAGTTCGCCGGTTTGCTCACCGAGCCGCCCTCGTGGTACCGCAGCCCGGGTATGCACCACAGTGGCAGGGCCAATTCGTGGAATTCCTTTTCCGAGAGTTTCCCTTCCGAGGTGAACAACATCGGGTCGGTATTCAGCAGTGCGCCCAGCAGCAGTTCGTCTGGCGGCAGCAGCGGCGGTAGCAGTGGTGGTGGCAGCGGCGGCGGCGGCGGCGGCAGTTGGTAAAGTTCAACACACAAATCATGAATACAATCCGTCTCGTACTGAACGTCCCGTTCATGCGCTACCCGGCGGGCACTGTTTTTGACCTCCCGGAGAGCAACGATTTTGCTGGCTGGCACGACGACGAGCGCGTGCGGGAAAAACAGAATTTTTCCGGAAAGCGCACCTATCGCCTGCCCGATGGTGGGAGAGGCAACCCGGTTGATCTGTGGGAAAGTGACACCAGCCCCTGCCCGCCCACGGCGTTCGACGGGGTGGCCCTGAACAGCGGCCCATGCCGTATCACAGCCGCTTTTTCGGGCATGGGCGACAACCCCGCATTCGACGACGAGAAATTGCCCTGCGGGCAAATCCGAGAAGACGATGCTTCGCTTGTGCCCATCAACGGAATTAATGCCCAGGGGTTTCGGGTGCTTTTGCCGCAAACCAGCAGCCCACCGGAGCAGGTTGTGATTCGAGACGTGCTGTACGGAACAGATGTACGTACCATCCCGTCGTTCGGCCCGGACATTACCCTCGATCTATCCGACCTGCTGCCCGGTTTTTACCAGGTTCTGTTCCGGTACAAAGACGGCTGTGTACACGGTATCCGGTTCCTCAAGTCGTTTCCGCTGTTGGTACTTTTGGAGCGGGGGTCGAGGCGGTTTGCAGTGCAAGAGACGTTGTATTAAGGCCGCCGCACCGCATAAATCAACTCGTCCAAAAACTCCCCGTTTTTGAAAATGGTTTTTTCAAAATGCGCCTCCAGCACGAAACCCGCCTTTTCGAGTACGCGCCGGGAGCCAACGTTCGGGCCGTACGGCCGAGCGAAAATTCGGGTGATGTCAAACGTACGGAAACCATAGTCCACCATTTGGGCTACGGCTTTCGGCACGATGCCCTGCCCCCAAAACGGCTGCGCGAGCCAGTAACCCAGTTCCATGTTTTTGCGCTCCACGTCGAACCGCGCGTGCAAACCAATGCCTCCGCTGGCCTCGCCCCCAACATCTATGGCGAAAATATGGACGGGCGTTGCTTCCATGGCATAGGCGATGAACTGGCGGCCCGCCTCTTCCGTGTACGGGTGCGGAAACCTGTCGGTCATGTTTTTGGCAATTTCGAAATTGTTGGCGTATTGCACCAAACTGGGCAGGTCCTC
>JBJXEZ010000289.1:0-14772 GCA_046153695.1 Saprospiraceae bacterium | reverse complement strand
TGTGCAGGGTGGACTGATCGAGGTTCCAGGTTTTTACATTGCCAAAAAACGGCAACATGGGCGGGCGAGCAGGCAGATCAAGGCTCGTCCACTGTTTTGTAATGCCGCGTGCGGTGGCATCTGCCCGAAGGCTGGCAACGCCAGGCTGGTTGTTGGCTTGGCCCATCCGGTCGGCCTTGGCATAGTTGATGATTTCGGTGGCGATGGCCACGCCGAGGGACTCGCCAGCGGCCAAATCGCTCGGTACATTGGCTCCGGCCCACAGGCGGCTGTTTTTGTGCTCCTCGGCCAGCGCGGTGATCTTGGCAGCTTCGCCGGGGAACAAAAATTGGAGCACTTCCCGCGAGGCGGCAGCCACCACTGCATCCTCGGAGGGGTACGACGGCAGGTCGTTTTCCGGCACGAGCGGGCGGATACTCCCGTCGTTTTTGTACGGCGCGAGGCGACCGTGCTGGAATTTGTGGTGCCAGGCTGCCACGAGCGCGTCGTACTGTGCCACGGCCAACAGGGCAAAAACCCGTGAGGCGTAGGGCGGGTTGGCAAACGGAAAACGCGGGTAAGCGGTAGGGTTCATGGGGTTGGGCACGGGGTAGGACCCGTCGGGATTGTTGTTAGGTGGCACATTGTATTGGGCGGCCAGTTCGCGGGCAATGGCGTGCCAGCGCAGTACACCGTTGGCACCCCAGTGGCGGGCGAGCTCTTGCTGCTCCGACGTGGCGGCGGCCATTTGGGTTTTCAGGCCAGCCAGCTCGGCAAGGTACGCCGCCGACACTGAGGCCTCGGGCGCGGGTAAGGCCACCGCGGTGGAGCCACCGGAGATGATGTAGGTTTTCCATGTACCGGCGTTGGCATCCAGGTTAGTTTCGGGGTAGGCTTCATAGGCAGGCACATCAATCGATTTGTCGCAACGGACCGAGCAGGTGAGTATACCTAACCCGAGTGCTACACGAATTACAAAGCGGATATTTTTCATGGAGAAGCAAATTTGTTGTGAAAATGGCGGGACGGGGTTCATTGATTTTTGAAGACTTGGAAAAAACAGGTGATGCCGCCCGTAAAAACGGTGCTTTGGCCTACGTTTCGGCCCGAGAGTACCTGCCCGAAACTGGCGTGCAGGGCGAGGCTTTTCCAGACAAAATATTTGGCAAAAACGCCCGCTGTGGTAGCCTGCATCTTGTTGGCCGGGAACGGCGCATCGTTGTAACGGATGTCATCGCCATCGGTGCCCGCGAAATGGTCGAGCCAAAATTCGGCCTGTACTTTGGTGCTGATGTAACCAAGCCGAGCGGTGGCATCTACCATGTTGGGCACCGGTACCTCATTGGTTTCGTACCACTTGTCCTTGTACAAGTAGCCGTCGCGGTCGAGTGTGATTGTGCTGCGCCATGTGTGCCCGGCTTGCACGGTGGCGTACAAGCCGTGTTTGGTGGTGTAGTTCAGGGCGGCCCTTAGCGAGGCAGTCTTGCTTTGTAATCCGATGCTGAACGGCAAAAAATCGGGCACATAGTTGTACATCGGCACCGATACGCCGCCCGTTACCTGCACCTTGAACGTCCCGAAAGCGGAAGTCACGGACAATGGCTGGTATTTCAGCCAGGCAGAAAAATCCTGTAAGCCGCTTTCGCCTTGAAGATAACTGTCGCTACCCGTCCAGATGTAAGGCAGCCCGATCATTGCGTTCAGGTTGTCCGTGATGCCGTAGTTGGCCATCAGCATCGCGTTTTGGTTGGTGAAAGTGCCGATATTGGGGTTGGAGCGCTTGTTGGTGCCCTCCCAGTATTCGTTCCATTGGGCGTTGCTGTACTGAGCAAGAAGGCAGATATTTCCCTTTGGCATCATCAGGCCGTCAGTGGGTGACTGGGCATGGGTTGTTTGAAAAAAGAACGCGACAAGGGCGGTTGTGAGAAAACGAAGGTCCATTTACCGGGCGGAGGTTGTTTGAAAAAAATGCAAATTTATGCCGTCCCACAGCGATATCCCGTTAATGGGCATTAGAAATGGCTTAAAGTCTGCCCTTTAATTCGTTTACAAGCGTATGCAGTGCCGCATGGCCCTGACGATGAGATAGTTTTCACGCATTGCGCCAGTTTGAGCGTAGCCACCTTTTTCCTACTTTCGCCCTGCCGGAACACGAAACGCCGGTCTTCGCGCATGAACACCGCCCAACTTCGCCAATGGCTTGCAGCAGGCAAGACCGACCGCGTCCTCGACGCGATGCTTCGCACGACCGCCACGGAGGATACCGACTTGCACCAAGAAGCAACATTGCTTTCCGCCCGTTTTGAGAACCTTGCCAGTGAAAAACGTCGGGGCACCCTGGAGTTCGAGGATGAAGCCCGCGAACTCGCACACATCAACCATGCGCTGCTTGAAATCGTAATCCGTTTGGAAAAAGGACCTCAAACGGTCGGTACCCCGGCATGGGTCAAAACGGCTGCGATTATCGCGGTTGTTGTTGGCTTGTTAGCGGGCACCGCCTACACCTTGGGTATTTTTGAAGAAAAAACCGTACTCGATCCGGTTGCACAAACCCCCGATACCGATACAGCGGCCATCCACCCCGCTGCCCAACCTGCCCAACCACAAAGCCAACCCGCAGGCATCCAGGCAGAACCTCAAAAACTGCCAGCCCAAAAACCTGCTAAATCCAAAACTTCCGGCTCCGAGCCTTCCGTCCCAACCTCCCCTGCCCCCCAATCTTCCGAGCAGGCGCGCCAAAAAACAGAAACTGCGCAACCTTCCGGCCCTGACCTTCGGCCGCTCCCGCCGCCCGCCGAAGCGCTGACTATCGGCTGCAAAACCAACAAAGGCCGGGGGAGTGTTTACTACCGAGCCGGACAGGATATGCGGTTTTATTTCACGGTCAACCTGCCCTGCTACATACGGGCCATCTACAAAATGGCCGACGGGCGGCTCGTGCTGCTGGCCGACGACCGCCAGGTGTCGGCTGCCCAAACGGGCCAGTGGATCGAGATCGGCCCCGGCTTAGGGGTGGCCGAGCCGTTCGGCGACGAGCGGGTGTATGTCTTCGCGCAAACCACGCCTTTTTCCGCTCTTGCTACCCGTGGGGATGCCGCCGGCAACGTTTTCATCACCGATGGCCTGCCCGAGGCTCTGGCCAAAACGCGTGCGTTTAAACGAAAGCAGGTGTACGCCGAGAATGATGTCATGTTTCGGACAACTCGGTGAGGCGGTTCCTGGGGAGCAGGTTAGAACGTTAAAATAGTTGCTACAGCCCCCGTCCAACACGCTCTTATTTGTTTGCCAACTGTCCGCAAGCCGCATCAATATCCTTGCCCCGGCTGCGGCGCACGGTCACTGTTGCGCCGTTTTTGGCGAGGTGCGCGGCGAAGGAGTTCAGGCGGTTTTCGTCGGATTTTTCAAAAACGGTGCCTTCGATCGGGTTGTACTCAATGATATTGACCCGCACAGGGAACTTGCGGCGGCACAGTCGCACGAGGTTGGCGGCATCCTCGGTGCTGTCGTTGAAGCGCTCGAAGGCGATGTATTCGTACGAGATACGGCACTTTGTTTTTTCATAAAAATACTCCAGTGCCTCCATGAGCGACTCGAGGTTATTGCTTTCGTTGATGGGCATGATCTCGTTGCGCTTGCGGTCGTCGGCAGCGTGCAGGCTGAGGGCGAGGTTGCTGCGGTAGCCGTCGTCGGCCAGTTTTCGGATCATCTTGGCGATACCGGCGGTGCTCACCGTGATACGCCGTGCCGACATGCCCAAACCCATCGGTGGTGGAGCGGTGAGACGGGCCACGCTTTCCATGGTATTGGCGTATGTCAGCAGGGGTTCGCCCATGCCCATGTACACCACGTTGGTGATGGGGCGGCCGAATGCTTCGGCGCACTGGCGGTTCACGAAGGCCACCTGGTCATAAATTTCGTAGGCTTCGAGGTTACGCTTGCGGCCCATACGCCCGGTGGCGCAAAACGCACAGGTAAGGCTGCACCCCACTTGGGTGCTGACACAAACGGTGTAGCGTTCGTCGGAGGGTACCGGGATCAGCACGCTCTCGATGCGGTGGCCGTCGTGGGTGATCCAGCGGGTTTTGATGGTGCCGTCGGCGCTGTGCTGAACGGTGTCTTCACGCAGGCTGTAAAGAGAAAAGTCTGTGCGCAAGCGGGTTCGGAGTTCTTTGGGCAGGTTGGACATGGCCTCCCATTCCGTGGCAGACTTTGCCCAGAGCCACTCGTAGAGTTGTTTGGCGCGGAAGCGCGGCTCGTTCCAGGCCGTGAAGAGGTATTCGAGGTCGGACAGCGAAATAGTGCGAATGTCTTTGAGCATGTTTTTATCTGGCTGCCGCCGCTCGTGCCTGCATTTCCGCCGATTTCGGCGCGTTTCCGATGGAGGCGTATACCTCGGCGAGGGCGCTCAGCACTTGTTTGTCTTCCTGCATGGTGGTGAGGCCGAGTTCCAAAAGTGCGACGGCGTTGTTGTTGTCTTTTTTTTCTTTGAAAAAATACTCGTAGCCGTACCGGTAGCAAAAGGTGTTGATGGCGCCCGCGTTGCTGCTGCTGTTGGCCAGGTATTTAATGTAGTCGTTGAAGAAAGGCCTGAAATTGGCGTTGTTCGGTATTTTTTCTAACAGAATACCGAACTCACGGAAGAGGTTGTCCACCTTTTTGTCCAATTCGAAGCGGGCTGCGGCAATGGCCCCTTTCATCACTAAGGCGGAGCCGTAGTTGGGGTTGATTTCCACCGAGCGGTTGACGTGGTACTCCATCGTGTCCACCAACTTGGCCTTTTCCAAAGGGGTTAATTTGGGTTGACCAGGTTTGTCGAGGTACTTGTCCTCGTAAAGCGCTGTAACCAAAAAACAGTGCGACCGGGCACTATTGGGCGACACAGCAATCGCTGCCCGGTTGAGCGACAGTTTGTTTTCCCACACCGGCACGCGTTTTATGGTGAGCCATCCCAACGCGCCCACGAGCAGTGCGGCTATGCTTACACCCAGCACATAGGGTCGGCTGGAGCGTTCTTTGAACCACTGCGGCATTTTTTCTGCCAAAAACCAGCCAGCCAGCATGGCAAAAGCCACAGACGGCATGAATGCGAAGCGTTCGTTCATGAATGTGCCCACTTTCACGAACAGGTTGGACACTATGCTGAGCGTGATGAGCCAGTATGCCATGACGTAGGCAGGCAGGCTGCGTGTACGCAGTTTCAGTACGGCCCAGATGCCCATACCGAGGTATAGCGCCAGTGAGGCCAGTGCCCGCCAGTCGTCCCAGCCCACTTTGGGCACATGGTAGGGGTAGTAGTCGTGGGTGAGCGGGTGGGGCCAGAACAGGAGTTTCACGTACCAGCCTAGGGTGAGGAATATGGTGGCAAATTTTTCACCGAGTGTCATCCCCAGGAACGGGTTGTTCATCAGGTCGCCGATGGCCTTGCCGTGGTCGAGCATGAAGCCCAGCGCTTTGTAGCGTACCACCACGAACACCAGCACGGCCAGAAAAAGGGGGACACTGGCTGCTGCGATCCGCCTGGTGGGTACTTTGGCAAAAAACCAGGCCGTAAGGGGCAGCACTGCCAAAAACGTGAGCGCGTTTTCTTTGGCAAAAAGGCCGAGCAGCAAAAGCAGACCGGATAGCCATTGCCAGCGCGAACTGTTGGTGTCGAAATATTTCAAAAACGCATACAGCGCGCCGAGGCTGCACAACAACGCGAGGATTTCGTCGCGCCCCTTGATATTGGCCACGGCCTCTGAGTGCAGCGGGTGTGCCACAAAAATGAGTGCCCCGATGAACGCCGCGCTGAAGTACCAGCGGCCATTTTCGCCCAGCGGGAAAAAGCCGAGTAACACGCGGTACAGCACCACGCCCGTGAGGCCGTAGAGCAGGATGTTGATGAAATGGCTGATACCGGGGTGGTCTTTGCCAAAAATACCGACCTCAGCGGCAAACGTGGCCAACGACAAGGGGCGGTAACGCCCGCCCTCCAGTAGCAGGAGGTTTTCCCGTTTCTGGAAATAGCCCATAAAACTGTCGAAGCCGAAGATGTCTTTCAGCCCGGCAAAGCCCTTTTGCACATAGGCATTTTGCCACACGACCATCTGATCGTCAAGGATGTACCCGTACTTGATGGCCGCTCCGTACAGCACGAAGGCGAGCATGGCCAGCGCCAGTGCAGGTATCCAGTGCTGCTGCCAAAAGCTGGGCAAAAACGTGGACGTAAGCGGCACCGCCTTTGCCGTTTTTTTTGGCGCAGCGGGTTTTTCAGCGGGTACAGAGCGTTTGATCTGGGGTTGTGGCGTTGGTTTGCCTTTACTCTTAGCCATGGCGAGCGGTGGTTGAAAAAACGCGCAAATATCGAAAGATTTGGCGAGGGTAGTTCGGGTGGGAATTTTTCAGGTTCCTTGGTTGCAGATTTTTTCAATTTTTAGCCGGAATCAAGTGGGTAAAAGTACACGAGCTCGTGCTGTTCCGCCCGGCGGCTAAATTTTAAACACGCTCTAAATTATTCGTATTGCGCATAACTTTGCGCATAAGTACCGGGACTCAAAATGAATAATTTATCGAATTGGAAAAAATTTGATTCGGCATCGCTTCGTCAAAGGTAGATCGCAGGAAGACGTTGCCCGAGAAGTCGGTATGTCACAAAGCAATTACAGTAAGATTGAATCGGACAAACAAGATGCGTCCCCCGAACAGATTGAGTGCCGATATGCTGGCGTTTATGCTGTACCAGATGAAGGTGCCGGTGGTGTATGGCCGGTGAGAAATACTGCTTCACCCAAATTAAACACAACATGAAAATCAAACCGCTGTTTGCCCCTTTTTTGCGCCTCCTGTCGCTTGTGCTGGCCTTTTCCGCCTGTTACGAACCGCGCGAGGGCTGCCTTGATATCGAGGCGACCAACTTCGACGCAGCAGCCGATGATAACTGTTGCTGCACCTACCCGGCGTTGCTGCTCACGTTTCAGCCCCGATTCGATACCCAGGTCTGGAAACCAGACACGGCCTATCAACTGGAGCCAGGCAAGTGGTTTCGGATCCACCAGGCCGTTTTTTACCTGTCCGATTTTCGGTTGGTCCAAAACGGTGCAGGTCTGCAAGTGAGCGATACCCTCGGCCTGTCGGTGTTCGGTACCGGTGGCGACACCTTGCGGACGGTGTTCACCAACGATTTCCTGCTCGTGCGCCGTACCACGGCTAACTACACGGTGGGCACATTTCGGCCAGCGGGCGCATTCGAGTCGGTGCATTTTCGAGTAGGCGTTCCCGATGCGGCGCAGCGCGTCATACCGGGACTAACGCCCGAGGGGCATCCATTGGGCTTGCAAAACGAAGGGTTATGGTTGGGGCCCGACACGGGATTTGTGGCGCTCAAACTGGTGGTATCCCGCGACACATTGGCGGCTACCGTGCCGGATACGCTGCTGTTCAGCCAGCCCGACTTTGCGCCGGTACTCGTGCAAACCAACGGCGCATTTCAGCACGAGAGCGGGTATGATTTTTCGTTCAAGTTGGTGGCCGACTTCCGCGAGCTGTTTAGCGGTGTGGATTTGTCCAATACTGACATTCCCGCATGGAAAGCCCGCATTGTAGCCAACTTGCCCAAGGCATTGCGTGTTTCACAGTGAAAAAGCAGCAACTTTGCCGCCCAAACATTTGCACAACGCGACATGAAAAAAATTCTTTTTTCCACCCTCTTTTTTGCCCTGTTCACCCTTTCCGGCTGTCTGGATGAACCGGCAGCCAGCGACGTGACTATCACATTCAAGGCCGTGTACGACGGCCAGCCCCTCGAAAAATACAAACTGTACGACTACGACACATACCGTGTCCAGTTCACCCGCTTCAACACATTCATGGCCAATATCGGGCTGATCAAAGGCAATAGCGCCTTGGCGCTAAGCGATATTGGTTGGGTAGATTTCACACCCGACTCCGCTCCCACCGACAAGGCGGTGGAAGTATCTGCTTCCTTCACTGGCGTGCCGGATGGCAACTACACCGGGCTTCGTTTGGGCTACGGTGTGCCCAAACAGATGAATGCGCTCCAGCCCAAGGACTTTCCTGCGGGGCACCCGCTTAGCCGCGAAAACGAGTTTTGGCTCGGCTGGGGCAGCTACATTTTCAATAAAATTGAAGGGCAGGTGGACCTGAACAACAACGGCGTATTCGATGGCGGCCTTATTTACCATTGCGGCTCAGATGCCGTATACCGCGACTACGAGTTTTATCTGCCCATTGTGGTAGGGCCAGGCGCGAGAAACATCGTTGTAGAGTTTGACCTGAAAAAACTGTTCGTATTAAGCGGTACCTGGCTCGACCTGAACGACCCGTACAACCACGTCACGTCCAATGATGATACCGATGTGGTGATCGCTAAAAAACTGATGGACAATTTCGACACTGCCACCTCCGTCAAGCAGTAGTTTTTATGAAAAAACCGACTTCACTGTCTACTTGGCATGTCGCCATTTTTTTCGTCCTTGCGCTGGGTACGACGACGTGGCAAGCCTGTAACAAAGAAACGCCGGTTCCGGGCGACCCGGGTATCGACCTTCGAGGCATCGCTTACAGCCCGAAGCCGTATACGGTGATAAAGCCCGACCATTTTCCCCAAGTGCCCATACCGCCTGAGAACCCGCTGACCGTGGACGGGGTACAGTTGGGCCGCCGGCTGTTTTACGACCCCATCCTGTCGGGCGACAGCACCCAGTCCTGCTCGTCGTGTCACCTGCCGCAGGGCAGTTTCACGGACCAGCTCGCCGTTTCGGTCGGCATTGATGGCATCGCCGGACGGCGCAGCGCTATGAGTCTGCTCAATATCGCCTATGCCACCAACGGCCTTTTCTGGGACGGTCGCTCGCCCAGCCTCGAAGATCAGGCCCTTCGTCCGGTTGAAGACCCCATCGAGATGCACAACACCTGGGCCAATGTTATTGCCAAACTGAAGACACACCCGACTTACCCGGCTCTGTTTCGCAAGGCTTTTGGCATCCAGAACTCCAAAGAAATCACCAAGGAACTGGCCGCCAAGGCCATTGCCCAGTTCGAGCGCATCCTCATCAGCAGCGGCACGTCCAAGTTCGACCTGTACCTCCAGGGCGACCGCGATCTTTTCGACGACGACGAACTGGACGGCAAACTCATGTTTTTTGAAGAAGGCGGCCCTGCCGGACTGCCCGATGCCCAATGCTTCCACTGCCACGGCGGTCTCACCCTTACGGGAAATCAGTATTTCAACAACGGGATCAATGAAGCGGCTACGCTTGATGGTTTTCCGGACAAGGGCCGGGGCGGGTTCAACGGCAAGGCCAACGACAACGGCAAATTCCGTTCGCCCACCTTGCGCAACATAGCGCTCACCGCACCCTATATGCACGACGGGCGTTTCAAAACCCTGGCGGAGGTGATCGACCACTACAGTAGCCATGGAAAAGACTCGCCGAACAAAGACCCGCTTATCCCACAAGTCGGCTATCCGATACCTGGCAGCAGCCCCTTGCAGTACACGGAAATCAGTGCTGCGCACAAAAACGCCCTCGTCAAGTTTTTGCACACGCTGACCGACACGGTATTCGTGAACAACCCGGACATTCAAGACCCGTTTAAATAGGTTTTTACAACGTTTTCAGGTACTCGATCACGGCCTGCCGCTCCCCGGTGGTGAGCGGGTCGCCAAAGTAGTGACCGCGGTTGCTGTACCCGGGCAGGGCGGTGTTGTAGGTTTCCTTGTCCGTTTGTTTGTCCGTTACTGAGTAATTCCAGCCCAATCTGGCTGGGTCGTAGTCGCTGTTGTCAAATGTACGTTTCCAGTAGGCTGGCCGCTGTTTGCTGTTCAGCAAATCCTCCACGGTGGGCACCGAGCCGTTGTGCAGGTAGGGAGCAGTAGCCCAAATGCCGTCAAGTGGCGGGGCTATGTAGCCGTCGGTAGGCACCATTTCGGCTTTGTTCGGCCCTTGCGCATACCAACTGCTGTTGTACCAGGTGTGGTATTCGGGGTGGCTTTGGTAAGCCTGCGCCAGCATCGGATCGGTTTCGACGACCTCGAGCTCGACTACGAGATTGGGGTAGCTCGGTGTTTCATCGTAGGTACCGTGGCAGCCTGAGCATTTTTCTTCAAAAAGGACGCGGCCCTGTGCAGCCAGATCGGCATTGATCGGGAAAGGATATTTGGGTGGTTCCAGCGTACGAATCCAGGCGATCACGTCCACCATGCGCTCGTCCACCCGACGGGCTTCGGCGGTGTCGGTCATGGTAAGCATACCCGTAGCGGAAGACAGTCGGGCAAAATCGCCCCTGCCGAGGGCATTGTAGTACAGGGCAAATTTCTTTTTGAGCAGCCACCAGGCAGGCACGTCGGTTGGTATTACTTCAACCGGTACAGCGAATTGCGGCTCGGCGAGCCAGGTCAGGTCGTCGGCTTTGCGGTGGGCGGCCAGAGCGGCGAAAATTTTGTCGGCTGGATTGGGGCCGCGCACGGCGGTTCGGATGTGTGTGGCTATGGCCTGGTAGCCCCTGCTGAGCGGCTGGTAGGCTTCCCATTCCGGCGTATTTTTGCCGAAACGCATCTGCACGGCTAGGTCGGAAGCACGGAAACTGGCCGACAGGTCGCGGGTGTGGTCGGCAGTATTGTTGCCCAGGCCGACGATTAGTTGACCGTTCAGTTTTTCGGCGTGACAGGTCAGGCAATTAGGAGCGGTTATTTTCACGCCTCCAGTCGTTTCCACCACATTGAACATAAACGGTATGCCCTGACTGTCGCCGGTTCGGCCAAGGTCTTCGAGGCTGTTGCCGCCCGAAATTTTTCGGTACAGTTCCAGGGGGATGCCGTGGCCTACCATATCGCCGTACAACAGGTATTGGTACCCGGCGGCGGGGTCGCCCGTTCGCTGGTGCGAAGGGGCGATGGACATGGTGCCAGGCGGAAGGGTATCAGTAGCTGCTGCAAGGCTGAGCAGGGCGAGCAAGAAGATGACGGGTTTGCGCATTGGGAGAAAATTGTGCTTACAAAAGTGAGTTGGTAACAAATCAGCCTATGGCCTCAGCGGGGCCAAATATCGGCATTTCGAGCCTCGTTGCTACATATTCCACTCTGCCGGAGCGGGAGAATTTGGGGGCGGGCGCGGTTTTCACCGTTCATGTTTTGCGATCTTCCCCGCCTTCACCCGCTCTTTGCCAGCGATCACCTCCCAAACGTACAGCCCTTGCGGCAAAGCAACCGTCTCGATTTCGTTCACACCCGGCACGAGCCGCTGCTCCAGCACCAGCCGCCCTGCCGCGTCGAATAGCCGAAGCGCCGGGCTGCGCAGGTTTGCGTTGAGGGCTACGGTGAGGTGGTCGTGAAAGGAGTTAGGCCATACCGACACTTGAGAATCCGGAGCCTCGCCCGTACTCGTCCACCAAGGCCCGCCGTTGATGCCGAGCGTGTCGCAGGGGCTGGCAGGCAGGTCGTAGAGGCGGAAGTTAGGGAAGTTGGGAAGGCCTACATCAATATATGTCGGCAGTTCGACTTCATGCTGTACGAATTCGCAGGCCGCCCCGGGCATATCAGGTTGGTTGACGACGTGCAGGTAATTAACCCCGTTGGTGGCACCCATGTATATTTTGCCGTTCGGGGCCAGCCGCATTTGGTAAAAGGTGGTGGCAAAAGGGGCAGCAAAGCCATCGTACACCCCGATGAGTTGTTTGCTGGCTGGAATGTTGGCAGCCTGCATGTCAAACTGAAAAAGTTTAGTGCCTGTGGATAGGTACAAGAACCGGGAATTGGGCGAAAAGGTCACTCCCGTGGCACCGGCGCTGTCTGCGGCTAGGCTGACGACCACCGGGCTGGATAGGGTACCTGTGCAGCGGTCAAATTTGAAGAGGTTGAGGCCGTGATCAGGATTGGCGCGGGCGTACCTGCTGCCGTCGGGCGAAAACACGGACTGGCCCGACCAGTCCCTCGGCCCCCACACCGGGCCGATGTGTTGCGCCTTGGGAGGCTGTACACCTGCCGGGTCGAGCAAAAAGAACAGGCTGCGATTGCTTCGGCCTTTGTGCGCGGCGACCCACCAGTCGCGCCCGTTGCCATGGCGGACGGCGGTGAGGTAACCAGCAAAGGTGTCTTGAAAAATGATCTCATTTTTGTTTTCAACATCGCCTAATCCCTGATCCAAAGCCATGTTAATATGGGAGGTTAATAACCTTTTGTAAAGTGATGACATATCTTTCCATAAATGGAAGAATAGGTACCTCAATGTATCGTCGGGAAGCGGCAGCGAAATAATTCCTGAAAACGTAGGGTATCCTTGACCTGGGCAAAATATATCCGCATACTGCCCTGCATTAATGCTATCTCCGTTTGGCATTATTTGATTATTCCGATTAGCAATTGAACATCCAACAGAGTAGAAAAGTACTTTTCCTTCATAGCTGCTGATCATGCTAACAGGGGTAAACTCCAAAGCAAGATTGAAAAAAGAAACTAATGGCGGCGACTGATGAAAATCAATTTTACTGCCTCCAAATTTTTGCTCTGGCTCATTCGGAAGATAGCCGAGATACCAGACAAAATCTTCTTTCTGGGCATTTGCGTCGAACTCTAATAACAGCAGGAGCGGTACTAAAAAAATACTTCTCATACGATGGTGTTCGGTTTGGTGAAACAAAAAGAGCGCCCCGGCCCGGCAAAACCGGGGCGTTCCAGATAAAATAAGCCTCAACGCAGGATAATGACTTTTTGCGCCACGGGCTTCGTTGACCCGTCATTGGCGTGCAAATAGAATATGCCGTTGGGCAAACCAAGCACGTCCAGGTGCAGGTTGTCATTGGCAAGCACGGTTATGGCCCGGCTGCGCACCACACTCCCGGTGGCATCCACCAAAGACAAAGTGCCCGTGAAGGATCGGCCAAAACGCACGAGCAATTGGTCGGTCGCCGGGTTGGGCGACACGGCAAACAATTGCTCTTCGGTGGAGAGAGCAACTGCGCTGGTCGCCTCATGTTGCTTGCTTCGATTGGCCGTCGCTGTCCCAACCTTGCAGGGCAGCATGGATTCCGCCCTCACCTCCCCACCACCACCCGCTCCACACCAAAGGCCCGCTCACCAACCACCGCCAGCACATACACCCCTGCGGGCAGGCCCGCGAGGTCGAGCGTGCCGAGGCCTTCCGAGACTGGCACCATACGGCTCAACAAAAGCCGCCCGTGCATGTCGGTCAGTTGCGCCAGCAGGTCTTCCGTGAGCGAGCCATCCAGCCGGAGGTACACGCGGCCTCCGGGATTGGGGTTTGGGTACACCCGAAAACCCAAGTGGCCTTTTTCCGGTGAGGCGCTTGACGAGGTGGGCTTGTCCAACCGAACCTTGGCGATCATCATATTGTCCTGGCTCAACTTGCTGTAATACCCGGAAATGTAGATGCCCTGTGTGCCGTCGGCGTGAATCTGGTTGATTTGGTACAGCGTGGGCTGGAGCCAGGCTTTTGTCATGTAGAGGCCGCCATTGCCAAACAGGGAATCGAGCCTGCCGTCCTCCGTGAAGCGCATGAGGCCAAAGTAGAAGTGCGCCACCCCTGCCCCATCCACTACGCCGAAATAGTAGTGTTTCTCGACCTTCACGATGCTGACTGGTTCCGTCAGGCCCGATATGGCGTACAGCTCATCTCGGTACAGGCCGTCACCATTGAAGGAAGCGTCGGGCGACCCGTCGGGCAGAAGCCGGGCCACAAAAGTGAACAGGTCCTGGACAATACCGTTTCCGATGATGCCGGCGATGAGTATCCGGCCGTCCTCGTCTATGTGGATCGCGTTGACCCGGCCTTTGGAAAAAGGCAGCAGATTTACCCCGTTCACCCCGAACGAGGGATCGGGCTGGCCGTCGGGCAGGTAGCGGTACACGCGCATCAGGTGCGTGCATTCCTGATCGTAGTTGAAATAATTGGGATAGGGGCTGTACGAGGCGCCGCTCAACACGATCCTGCCCTGCTGATCCAGTGTCAGGGCCGACAACAGGGAGGCCTTGCAGTAAAACTCGTAGCGTTGGTACACGAATCCGTTGGTTCCGAAAGTGCTGTCCACGCGCCCGTCGGGCAGCAGCCGCCCCACGAACGCGGCGGTGGAGTCGGGATACCAGTATTCGTTGCCAAAAAAAGCATTTCCGGCCACGAGCAGCCTGCCGTCGGGCAGGGCGATGATCTTGGTGACCATCTCGTTTTTTGTCGGCAGGTCAACGATTACATGGCCGTTGTTGCCGAAGGCAGTGTCCGGTTGCCCGTCGCTGTCCACCCGAGCCACGAGCAGCGTCAGACCGTCCTGACCCGGCGGGCGGGCGCAGCCGCCGACGGCGATCAGGCCGGAGGTGCCGTACAGCACGGCGGCGAGGCAACTGTCGTTGGTGTAGCCGAGGTCAACCCGCATTTGGCCCTCCGGGCCGGCAAGGGTGTCGAACCGGCCGTTTGGCAACAGGCGGACAAGGGCGAGGTCGGTGCCGTCGGCCCCTTCGGTGTAGCCCGCCAGGATGATCTTTCCGCTTTGCGGGAACAGGGCCGCGAAGCAGCGGTCCTCCCTGCCGTTGAATTCACACCCGGTGACACCTGGCAGGGAAAAATCGGGAATCCCCACGAATGAAGTAGGCTCCCCAAAGGATGTGTCCGGCACTTGGGCAAGCGAAGGAGGTGGCAATAGTGCCCAAAGGAGCAAAATGGCGGCAAGGTGTTTCATGTGTGGTGGAAGTTGACGCGGGCGCGCTCGGTTTTCACCGTTCATGTTTTGCGATCTTCCCCGCCTTCACCCGCTCACCGCCGGCCGTCACCTCCCAAATGTACAGCC
>JBJXEZ010000275.1:0-10800 GCA_046153695.1 Saprospiraceae bacterium | reverse complement strand
TCCAGACCCGAGTGGTGAGCGGGTGAGCAGCGGTGAGCGCGTGAGCGGTGGGCAACAGCCACCCTTCAAAAATAGCGACGACCCCATGATCCGTTCCGGCCTGTTGCTCGCCGGTGCGCAGGACACTTGGTCTGGTCAACAAACCGGCGAAAACCGTGAAGATGGTACCCTGACCGCCTACGAAATCAGCCAGATGAACTTATCAAACACCGAACTGGTCGTGCTTTCCGCCTGCGAAACCGGTCTTGGCGACATTGAGGGCAATGAAGGGGTGTACGGCCTGCAGCGAGCATTCAAAATAGCCGGAGCCAAGTACCTGCTAATGAGCCTGTGGAAAGTGAACGACCAAACTACCCGAGAATTGATGATCGATTTTTACAAACTGTGGCTGGTAAACGGCTTGGAAATTCCAGCGGCGTTTCGTATCGCGCAAGGCAAAATGCAGCAGAAATACCCCGGCGCCCCGTACCTGTGGGCCGGGTTTGTGCTGGTGGAGTGAGCACAGGCCTTCACCACATCATTGCCAAAACCTTCGGCAAAAATACCACCACCCCCACTACCGCCGCTGCGACGGCCGCCACCAACACCGCCGCAGCGGCCACATCCTTGGCTTTGCCAGCCAGTGGATGATAGTCGGGCGAAACCAGATCGGTCAGGTATTCCAGAGCCGTATTCACGGCTTCGAGTGCAATCACCAGCGCCATGCACAACACCACGGCGATCCACTCCAGCCGGGAAATTCCAAACCAGAACCCCGCCGCCACCACGGCAACCGAGGCTGCGAGGTGAACCCGGGCGTTTGGCTGCGTGCGGAACAGGTCGGCCAAGCCGTGCAGGGCGTATCGGAAACTATTCAAATTCATAAGAGCGTGTTATCGTTGAGCATCCACCACTGCAATGGCTACCATATCCACGATTTCACGCACGGATGCACCCATTTGCAGCACGTGTACAGGTTTTTTCAAACCCGTGACGATGGGGCCGATGATCTCGATGCCTGCCAGTGCACGCACGAGGTTGTAGGCGATGTTTGCCGACGACAAGTTCGGGAAAATCAGGATGTTGGCCGGGCCGTCCACTAATGTACTGAACGGGTAATTTTGGCGCAGCAGGTCCATATCGAACGCCAAATGGGCTTGCATCTCGCCATCCACTACCCAGTTCGGGTGTTTTTCTTTCAAAATGGCGGTAGCGGTGCGCATCTTGACCGCCGCCGCACCGTCGGCTACCGAGCCGAAATTGGAGTAGGTCAACATGGCGATACGGGGTTTCATATTGAATTTTTCCACCTGTCGAGCGGTCAGTTCGGCTATTTCCACCACTTCCTCCGCGGTGGGGTCGAGGTTCACGGATGTATCGGCGAGGAAGATCGGTCCAAACCGGCTCATAAGGATATACATGGCCGACACCTTTTTATTACCGGATTCTGCACCGATGATGCGCAAGGCGGGCCGGATGGTGTCGGGGTAGTTGCGCGACAGGCCGCTGATCATGGCATCAGCTTCGCCCTGCTCCACCATCATTGCACCGAAGTAGTTGCGGTGTTTTATGATCTGGCGGGCTTCGCGGTAAATGATGCCTTTGCGCTGGCGTTTTTCGTACAGCACGCCAGCGTATTGCTCCACGCGTTCGGCTTCCTCGTCATTGGCTGGCAGTTTGGGGTCAATGACTGGTACGCCGTTCAGGACAATGTTGTGTTCGCGGATCAAACTATGCACGCGTTCGACGTTTCCCAGCAGAATAGGGTGCGCAATTTTTTCCTCTAAAACCACCTGCACAGCCTTGAGCACCGAGACATTTTCGGCATCGGCGAATACGACGCGCTTGGGTTTTTGCTTGGCCTTGGTCTGAATCACGCGGGTCAGCGTGTTGTCCACGCCGAGGCGTTTGGACAATTGGAGTTCGTATGCAGCCCAGTCCGTGATCGGTTTTTGTGCTACTCCCGACTCCATGGCAGCGCGGGCCACGGCGGGCGCCACAGTGGCGAGCAGGCGCGGGTCCACGGGCTTGGGGATGATGTAGTCCCGCCCGTAGTGGAGGTTGGCGTTGTTGTAGGCGAGGTTCACGAGGTCGGGCACGGGCTTTTTGGCCAGGTCTGCGAGGGCGCGCACGGCGGCCAGTTTCATTTCCTCGTTGATGGCCTTGGCGCGCACGTCGAGCGCGCCGCGGAAGATGAAGGGAAACCCGAGCACATTGTTGACCTGGTTGGGGAAATCCGAGCGGCCCGTGGCCATGATGATATCGGGCCGGGCGGATGTAGCCTCCTCGTAGCCGATCTCCGGGTCGGGGTTTGCCATGGCAAAAACGATGCAGTCGGCAGCCATGGAGCGCACCATATCCTGGTTGAGCACATTACCTCTGGAAAGTCCTACGAACACGTCTGCCCCGGCAAGTGCATCGGCCAGTGCTGCATCAGCAGGCAGGCTGCCGTTGACAAATTCGCTTTTTTTGCCGTCGAGGTTGTCCCGTGTCGGGTGCAACAAACCCTTGCTGTCAAACATAAAAATATTGGGCTTTTGCGCGCCGAGCGCACAGTAAATCCGGGTACAGGAAATAGCGGAAGCGCCTGCGCCATTGATGACAATTTTGGCATTGGCGAAGTTTTTTCCGACTAATTCGAGGGCGTTGAGCAAAGCAGCCCCGCTGATGATAGCCGTTCCGTGTTGGTCGTCGTGCATGATCGGAATGCTGAGCTCCTGTTTGAGGCGCTCTTCAATCTCAAAGCATTCCGGCGCGGAAATATCTTCGAGGTTGATCCCGCCGAAGGTCGGCTCAAGGATTTTTACGGTTCGTACGAACTCGTCCACATCCTTTGTGTTCAGTTCCAAATCGAAGCAGTCAATGTCGGCGTAAATTTTGAACAACAGGCCTTTGCCCTCCATGACCGGCTTGCTTGCCGCCGGGCCGAGATCGCCGAGGCCAAGTACAGCGGTGCCGTTGCTGATGACCGCCACGAGGTTACCCTTGGCAGTGTACCGGTACACGTCTTCCGGGTTGGCTTCAATGGCGAGACATGGCTCGGCCACGCCGGGTGAGTAGGCCAGCGACAAGTCGCGCTGGTTGGCGGTTTCTTTGGTGGGCAATACCTGTATCTTGCCGGGGCGACCTTTGGCGTGGTACAGCAGGGCTTCTTCCTTGAAGGCGATTTCTTTGCTCATGCTAAAAACAGTGGATTTAAAAAACGGGGCGCAAATGTACGGTGGAAGGTTAGAAGGTTTCTGGTTGAAGGGCTAGAAGGTTTCTGAAGTCCACCCTTCCAACCAGAAACCTCCCAAACCTCTCATTCATGCCTGCTATTGCTATTTTTTGGTTTCGCCGCGACCTGCGAATTGACGACAACGCTGGGTTGTACCGTGCGTTGCGCAGCGGATTGCCTGTTTTGCCGCTATTTATTTTCGATACAAATATCCTCGATGACCTGTCCGAACGGCGGGATGCCCGCGTGGAATTTATTCACGGTGCCCTTGCCGAAGTAAAAAAACGCCTCGAAGCGCTCGGAAGCACCCTGCTCATTCGGCACGGCAATCCCACAGATGTGTGGGGGCAGATACTGCAGGAGCACGACGTGGCTGCCGTGTTTGCCAACCGCGACTACGAACCGTATGCCGAGGCACGTGACGAAGCGGTGCGGACCCTCCTTTCAGAAAAAAACATCCCGTTTCGAGCCAGCAAGGATCACGTTATTTTTGAAAAAAACGAGGTGCTCAAGGACGACGGAACCCCCTACTCCATCTTCACCCCATACAGCCGAAAATGGCACGCCAGACTGCAAACCCGCTGGACCAGTATACACAACGAACTGGGTCACCCCGAACGCACACCGTACTTTCTGGCCTCATACCCGTGCGCCAGCTACACGGGTAATTACCTGAAAACGCCCCCCGCTCCTTTTCCCGCTCTGGCAGATATCGGCTTCGAGCCAGCAGGTATTGCGTTTCCGCCGCCAGCCGTCGCACGCAGTTTGATCCGCACGTACGACAAAACGCGCGACCTACCGGGCATCGCGGGCACTTCGCGCCTCGGCGTACATTTCCGCTTCGGCACCATTAGTATCCGGGAAAAAGCCCGACATGCCCTGGCGCTCAACGAAACCTATTTAAATGAACTGATCTGGCGGGATTTTTACAGCCAGATACTCGCCCACTTCCCACATATCGTGAGTCAGCCGTTCAAGCCCGCGTACGCCCGGGTTCCCTGGCGCGATGCACCGGAGGAGTACCGGCTCTGGTGTGCCGGCCAAACCGGCTACCCAATCGTGGACGCAGGCATGCGTGAGCTGAATGCTACGGGGTTCATGCACAACCGCGTGCGCATGATCGTTGCGAGTTTTTTTACCAAGCACCTGTTGCTGGACTGGCGGTTAGGCGAGGCGTATTTTGCGCAAAAATTGCTCGACTATGATCTGGCCAGTAACAATGGCGGCTGGCAATGGGCGGCCGGATGCGGCACCGATGCCGCTCCGTACTTCCGCATTTTCAACCCGACAGAACAAACCAAAAAATTTGACCCAGAACGGCGGTACATTCTCCGCTGGGTACCGGAGGTGGACACCCCCCAATACCCGAAGCCTATTGTGGAACACACGCTTGCGCGGCATCGCTGCCTTGAAACGTACAAACAGGCTTTAGGATAGGCGGCATGGGTGGTGTTTTGGCAAAATCGGCGAGGTGATTTTCCCGGGTTTGGGCATATTTTTTGGGAATTAGCCTACCTTCGCCGCCGAATTCACACACATACCGTCATGGCAGACCGACTCAAAAAAATATTCGTCGTGGACGACGACCCCATGTTTTGCACCCTGCTGTCCGACCATCTTGAAGATCATGGGCAGTACGAGGTGATTACCTTTGGCACCGGCGAACAATGCCTGGAGCGCCTCGGCGACAAGCCCGATGCCATCATCCTCGACTATTATTTGGACAACAACGTGCCCGGAGCCAAAAACGGCCTGGATATTCTCAAACAGATCCACAAAGTCGCGCCGGAACAAAAAGTCGTCATGCTTTCTTCTCAGGAACACTACGGCGTGGCTCTTCAGACCATAGCCAGTGGCGCCGTGAATTACGTCATCAAAGACCTGAACTCTTTTGATGAAATTGATGCCCTCCTGGCTGGTTTGTAATCCAACATTGGAATTGTTTTTGCCTGCCTTAATTCCGGTGCCGAAAATCTACCTTTGCGCCGCTTTTTTTGTTTTGAGTTTGGAGTTATGATTTTTGAGTTGGGCTACAGCAGAACCCCGACTCAAAAAATAATACCTCAAAACTCAAGACCCGGAACTCAAAACTTTTAAACATGCCCTACCTTTTCACTTCCGAATCCGTATCCGAAGGCCATCCAGACAAAGTCGCCGACCAGATCAGCGATGCTATCCTTGACGAATTTCTCCGTCAAGATCCCAATTCCAAAGTTGCTTGCGAAACCCTCGTGACCACTGGCCTCGTCGTCGTGGCTGGCGAAGTCCGCTCCGAAGCGTATGTGGACGTGCAGGAAACCGCCCGTCGCGCCATTGAGCGTATCGGCTACACCCGCGCCGAGTACCAGTTTGAGGCTAAAAGTTGTGGTGTCATCAGCGCCATTCACGAACAAAGCGCCGACATTGCGCAAGGTGTAGATGTGGGCAAAAACGAAAACGACCAAGGTGCCGGCGACCAGGGCATGATGTTCGGATACGCCACCAACGAAACCGACAACTACATGCCCCTCGCCCTTGATTTGGCCCACCGAATCCTGCGCGAATTGGCTGCTATCCGCCATGAGGGCAAACTAATGAAGTACCTCCGACCCGATTCCAAGAGCCAGGTCACCATCGAATACACCGACAAGCATGTGCCCAAAAAGATTGACACCATCGTGGTCAGCACCCAACACGATGAAAACGCCACTCAGGAGCGCATCGAACAGGACATTCGGAAGATCGTGATCCCGCGCGTGAAAAAAGACTTGCCCAAGCGCTTGCAAAAACTGTTCACCACCGACATCCGCTACTTCGTCAACCCGACTGGTAAATTTGTAATCGGCGGCCCACACGGCGACACCGGCCTCACTGGGCGCAAAATCATCGTGGATACCTATGGCGGCAAAGGCGCTCACGGTGGCGGTGCTTTCAGCGGAAAAGACCCCTCCAAAGTGGACCGATCGGCAGCATACGCCACCCGGCACATCGCCAAAAACCTCGTCGCATCCGGGCTGTGCAGCCAGGCCCTCGTGCAGGTAGCCTATGCCATTGGCGTTGCCGAACCGGTAGGACTGTACGTCACCACCTACGGCACCTGCAAGGTGAAGGGCCTGAGTGATGGGGAGATTGCCCAAAAACTGCAAAACCTGTTTGACCTGCGCCCCGCAGCCATTGTGCGTCGTTTCGGACTGAAAAATCCGATCTTCGGAGAAACGGCTGCCTATGGCCACTTTGGCCGCGAACCGCAGAAAAAAACAGTGCTCATTGGCCTCAACGGCCGCGCCGAGTCCCGTACGGTGGAAACCTTTACCTGGGAAAAATTAGACGCTGTGCAGGACATCTGCAAGGCGTTTGGGATATAAAGTCCGTTACGCCGGGCAAACGCGTGAGCCACGAAAAAACGCTGCGAGCCTCTCGTGGCACCGTTTTACGGTACAACGCCATTTGGGACGTGTAAACGATAACGCATCACTTTTGACTGCTTCTTTTCACCTCATACTGCTCATCTTTTTGTTGAAATAGTCCCACTATTCGCACAAAAAGGTGGTTGCCTGAGGTAAAAGAATCTACCCAATAGTGATGCGTTATAGTTTACACGTTCTTTATTTTGCGGACTTTTGCTCGCAAACTTTGGCTATGAAACACGTTTTGTTTTTCCTTTTCGCCTTGGCGACGGGGCCTTTGTTCGCTCAAATGAGCCTGCAACCTGCCGCACCCAGCCCTACGCTGGGACTTATCACACGCTACGAAGTGCCGGGCAAAAACCCCGACGGCCTGCGGATTCGACGGGCAGAGAAACCCATCCTGCTGGACGGCGTACTTGACGACTCCGCCTGGCGTTCGGCAGAAGTGGGCGTAGACTTCAGTAAACAGTTTCCTGTAGACACTGGCCTGGCCGAGTCTCGTACTGAGGTATTGCTCACCTTCGACGAACGCAATTTGTACATCGGTCTCGTGTGCTGGCAAGACCGCGCTGACTACACCGTGCCCAGCCTTAAACGCGATTTTCCGAACGGCACCAGCGACTGTGTTAACATGCTCATCGGTCCTTCGCGCGATGGTCTCAACGGATTTTTCTTCAGCCTCAGCCCGCTCAATGTCCAGCGCGAGGCGCTCATGGACAATGGGAACAACCATTCCTTTGAATGGGACAACCGCTGGGCATCGGCGGTCACCAACTACGACGACCGCTGGGTAGCCGAGGTTGCCATACCGTTCAAAACCCTGCGCTATACCGTAGCAGAGGGTGAAAATACCTGGGCCGTGAATTTTGTGCGCGTGCGTGTGAAGGGCTGGGAGATTAGCACCTGGAAGCCTGTGCCGCGCCAGTACGCAGCCAATAACCTCGCCTTTTGCCACGAACTGCATTGGGACAGCCCGCCGCCCAAACCCGGAGCCAGTATTTCCGTCATTCCGTATACCAATGTTCGTTACGACAAAGACTTTCGCCGCAACCCGGCCACGCTGGAGGTGACCGATCGGCCCGACCGCACCAATGCCAATTTCGGAGCCGATGCCAAGATCGGTATCACGCCATCGCTCAACCTGGATCTGACCTTCAACCCCGATTTTTCGCAGGTGGAGGTGGACCGCCAAGTGGCTAACCTGAGCCGATTCGAATTATTTTTCCCCGAACGGCGCCAGTTTTTTCTGGAAAACCGCGACCTGTTTGCCATGTTCGGTTTCCCCAATACGCGCCCCTTTTTCTCCCGCCGAATCGGCCTGGCACGAAACCCCGTGACCGGCCTGAACGAATCCGTTCCTATCCAGGCAGGTGCTCGCCTGAGCGGCAAACTAAACGACGACTGGCGCATCGGACTGCTCAATATGCAGACCGCCCGAGTCAACTGGGATAGCGCTAATGTACTGCCAGCCGCCAATTTCACCGTGGCTACCGTGCAACGAAAAGTGTTTCAGCGCAGCGCCATCAGCGCCATTATTGTTAACAAGGAAAATTTCACCGGCAACCTCGACGAAGGCCAAAGAGCCGGCATTCAGCCCTGGAACCGGGTGGCCGGACTGGAGTTCAACCTCTATAGCCCCGACAACCGTTGGGAGGGCGAGTGGTACTACCACCGGTCTTTTTCGCCAGACCCCCGAAAACGCGGCCATACACTGGCCAACTTCCTCGGCTATTTTGACCGTAATTTTAACGCCCGTCTGGGCTACAATCTGGTGGATTCATTTTACAATTCAGAAGCCGGATTTGTGCCCCGCTCGGGCTTTCAGAGTTTTTTCCCAGCCGCTGGACTGTCGTTTTATCCCGAAAAAAGCACGATCAACAGCTGGCACCTCGGGCTGGAAGGTGACCTGACGTACTCCCTCGATTTCAAAAATACCGACCGCGACATAGCGGCTTATGGCACTCTAAATTTCAAGGACCAATCAAACCTGAACGCCGTGCTTGTCAGCAGCTACACCTTTCTGTTCAGTGATTTTGACCCCACCAACCTGTACCGGCCGGGTACGCAGCCCCTGCCAGGCGGACGCGGATACAACTACAACAGTATGCGGTTACGCTTCAATAGCAGTTCGACCTACAACCTGCAAGGGCGCGTGAACCTGCGGTTTGGGCAGTTTTTCAACGGCGAGGCACTAGGCGTGGAAGGCGAACTGTCGTACCGCTGGCAACCTGTGGGCACGTTCGCGCTGGGCTACAGCTACAACCGGATTCGCTTGCCGGAGCCGTATGCCTCGGCAGATTTTTGGATAATTGGCCCTCGGGCGGAACTGTCTTTTTCACGCAGCGTATTTGCCAGCGCGTTTTTGCAGTGGAACACACAGGCTAATAATTTCAACATCAACACCCGCTTGCAGTGGCGGTATGCGCCGGTATCGGACCTCTTTTTGGTGTACACAGACAACTCCTTCGCTGAGGCTATTCCAAATACCGCTGCACAGTTTTTGTCACCTAAAAACCGCGCTCTGGTGTTGAAAGTGGTATATTGGCTGAACCTGTGACCGTTGGGGCATCAATCCACCCAATCGGCCACAAACACATTGGTATCACGGGTTCCATTGTTGTTTCGGTTGCTGCTCCAGGCTATTCTTTTGCCGTCGGGCGAGAACATGGGAAAGGCATTGAAGATGCTCTCTGAGGTGATCTGCTCCAGTCCGGTGCCATCGAGAGCGACCATGTACAGTTGGAAATCATAGCCACGTGTGGAGTGGTGGTTGCTCGAAAAAATGATTTTTTTTCCCGAAGGATGGAGAAACGGTGCCCAATTGGCCTTGCCCAGCCGGGTAACCTGCCGGAGGCCAGTGCCATCGGCATTGCACATGAAAATCTCCATGCTCGTGGGCGCGACGAGGCCCTGCGCAAGCAGTTCGCGGTACTCACGGATTTCCGCCCCGGTCTTCGGGCGGCTGGCACGGAACACGATCTGGCTGCCGTCTGGGCTAAAAAAAGCACCGCCATCGTAGCCAAGGTCGAAGGTTATCTGCCGCGGGTCGGAGCCATCGAGGTTCATGGTCCACAGCTCGAGGTCGCCTGAACGGGTGCTGGTGTACAGAATTTTGTCGCCCTTGGGACTGAGCACAGCTTCGGCATCGTAACCGGGCCAGTCGGTGAGGCGCTTCACGATCTTGCCTTTGAGGTCGGCAACATAGATATCGTACGAGTCGTACACAGCCCACAGGTATTTACCACCCGGGCGCACATCGGGTGCAGGCGGGCAGGAGTCAGCCGCAGCCATGGTGCTGGCGAACAGGATATGCTTGCCGTCGGGCATGAAATACGAGCAGGTGGTGCGGCCTTTCCCGCCACTTATGCCGAGCGGGCGATAGCCCGGGTTGTCGGCGGCCTTGTCCACGTCCATGGCGAAAATATGATCACATTTCAGTCCCCATACCGGGTTATTGCTTTGGAAGGTGAGCCATTTGCTGTTGGGACTCCAGTAAGCCTCGGCATTGTCACCGCCGAACGTGAGTTGGCGGATATTACGCAAGTGTTTTTCGGCAACAGGCGGCTGTTTTTCCAGGGTCTGTTGCGCGAGTATGGGTGTTATGGCGAAAATGAAAAGGGCAAAAAAGAGGGCGAGCAGGCGCATTTCGGTTCGTTTTTTCAAAAAAAGAGGCAAGGATAGTGCGATTACGGGAAAGGGTGGGTCAGGTGTTTGTAAAAAAACGATACGAACGCCGCATGCTGCGAAAATTTGGCAGAATGCCAGCCAGTTCGTGTTTTCTGTCTATTCTCAGCCAACAGTTTCCCGGCGTTCACGTTCTTAGCGGCAGATATGAAAAAACTGCTCTGTTTGTCCGCCTGCCTGTTCGTTTGTGGCACCACGTTAATGCTGGCCCAAAACATCCCGTTCATCAAGTCCGACCAGATTACAACCTGGAAAAACGACACCTCCAATACCGTGTATGTGCTCAATTTTTGGGCTACCTGGTGCGCACCTTGTGTGGCTGAGCTACCCGATTTTGAAAAAATAAGCAGCGAGTACGCCGACAAGGGCGTGCGTGTAGTGCTCGTTAGCACCGATTTTCGACGTGACGTGGAGAAAAAACTCAAGCCTTTTGTGAAGCGGAAAAAACTCAAAAACGAGGTTGTTTTTATTGACGAGCGCACGCCTAACCTGTGGATTGACCTCGTAAGCATCGAATGGACCGGGGCTATTCCA
>JBJXEZ010000269.1:0-2908 GCA_046153695.1 Saprospiraceae bacterium | reverse complement strand
GTTCTGGATGTCGTTTTGCGGGTATGTAGTCGGTACGGTAGGGATTACGATGTTGGGCAAAGAAGGCTGGACATTTCCCGGCAGGGCGGCCAACACGACGAATCCGGGAGAACGCGCAATACAATCGCCTTCTTCCACACTGATCTCGACATTGCCCGACAAGCCGGCGGGCACGGTAGCGATGATTTCGCCCGCTACGCCGCCTGCTCTCGAACTGGCCTCTACCGTTCCGAAAACCACTTTGGCAGCGCTGGTAAAGCCGCTCGTTTTGAGCAGCACTTCATAGCCCGTTGGGTTGCTGTTGGGCAGAACGGCGCTGATGGAAACATTTTTGCCGCAGTTGGCATCCGAGGTGCCGCATCCCAAAGCCAGGCAGCAGGTGGCAAAAAGTGAGATTAAAAAGAGTGCATTTTTCATGGTGAATCAATGTTTTTGGTGAAGAGCGGCCTCCATATTGGCGAGCGCCGCCCGGATGTTTGTTTCTAAATCGGGAATAGCCGGGTTCAGTTTTTTCAACGCCACATTGGCTGCCTCCTCGGCTTTTTTGCGGGCCTTGGCCGGGCGGATTTCTTCGGCGCGCACCGCACGGAACTGATCCAACAGGCTCATGTTGAGTGGCAAAACGGTCTCTTGGTGTACCCTCGTCAGTGCCTGCTCGTACACGGCAGCCAGCGCATTGGCCAGGGCCTCGCCCCACAGCGCACGCACGATCTCCGCATGGCCGCGGTGGTTTTGGAGCAGCGAGTCGCGGGCGGTGTTGTACGCGCCGATGGTTTTGTCGAAACGGGCCATCGCCCGCTGGTCAATGAATGCATCGCGCACTCGGGGAAGTACATCGCGCAGGTCTTTGAGCCGGTCGGCATATACGACCAGTTCCCCGGAAATATTTTTGTAAAACAGTTGCTGTTTGAGTTCTACCGCTTCCTGCAAGTCGGCGATTTCGCGGGTCAGCGCTGTTGCGTTTCCGGCGTTTTGGCGGACGAGGGCCTCGATGCTGTCGCGCAATGCCACCGCATTTTGCTGGTCCGATTCGACTTGGCCCAAACGGGCCTTGAGGGTTTCGTTTTCTATTTTCAGGCGCGTTTTCTCGGCTTCTTTTTTGCTCAAAACCCGCTTGTACGACTCTAAGGCGCGGTTGCCACCGTTTTTTCGGGCCAGCCAAATATCAATAGTGCGGGACTTGTCTTCGGGCAGCAGCAGCGTCCCGTTGGGTGGGGAGACGCGCTCAAAATCGGCAGGCGGATAAAAAATGATTTCGGCTTTACCGGGCGGAAACTCCAGGGTGTACTCGCCGTTGCTCTGCGTTTCAATGGGCAAATTGGCACCGGACAGGGTGAGGCGCACGTATTTGAGCGGCTGGTCATTTTCATCCAGCACACGGATGCGCACCCTGGTTTGGGCCGAAAGACCACTGGGCGCGATGGCGAGTGCAAACAGCAGGAATAAAAGGCGTGTATTCATTCGGTCAGAATTTCTTGATGGTCAGACGTAAGCCACGTCGTTTTAAAAAACAGACGTTTCCCGTTTTTTTCAATCACAAGAACAAATTCGGCTCCCTTTGCTTTGGGGACAGCCACGTTGAAATAACCGGTGGAATCACTTGTGGCGTGAATATTTCCGTCAATGGTGATCTGTGCTCCGGCGATGGTTCTTCCCTTCGAATCGCGCAAGGTTGCTTCAAAAACGGTGGTGTCGGGCAAAAATTCGAGAGTAAAAAGAATGTCCTGATCCCGGCCAGAAAGTGCTTCTACGGTTTGCTTTATTATTTTGAAACGCCGGTCTTTCTGCGCGGGTGAATACAGTAGATGCACCGCAGAATCTCGATAAATTTTACTCAATTCTTTAAAAACAGCCTTGCCGGCGGTATCAAGTTGACGGGGGTAGGGTAGCATTTTTTCTCCCAGGCGCAAGTTGACCAAGCCTGAATTAACCACGAATTGTTCACCGCCCGGCTCATGCAGGTATACTTCAAGGTCGAAAGTTTCCGGGTAATTTTCGTCGGACACGGCACGAGCCACCAGCCACACGATCAATCCCAGGGCCATCACGGCAGCACCGGCCAACAGCGCCCAACGCGGCATCGTCGCTCCGCTGACACCGCCTTCAAACAAGCGGGCGTGCTCGTCGGACAAATGGAGCAAAGCCGCATTTATTTTTGCTTGCTGGAGATTGATTTCGTCCGGCGACAGGATCCCGGTCGCAATTTGATCCGCCAACTTTTTGATGTTGGCCTGTTGCACCAAGGCAATATTGAAGAGCGACTGATTTTTTTTGCGGAAAGCCTGCATCAACAAATTAGCCGCTGCTCGCTGGTCATTCTCCCCGATCAGTTGTCGGACACGATCGGAGGTGTTAAGTACTGCCATAAGCGCCTTGTTTGGGGCAAATCTAACATACTACAGACGAGAATTCTACAAATCTTGCTTTGCAGTTGTGGTCGGGGGAGATGTAGGTAGGGGGGGACAGGTTTGGTGGCTAAAAGGTGGGGGTAGTGGCTCACTTAAACTGTATCGCTCGCACCGGCGACAACCGTGACACCACATACGACGGCAACAGCAAAAATACCAGCGTGATAGCCAGTGTGCCGAGGTTGATCACCAGCAAGGGCAACCAGTTTAGTTGCACTGGCGCGTAGGCGAGGTAATAGTCGGCCTCGTTGAGGGTGATGAACTTGTAACGATCTTGCAGGTAGCAAAAACCTACACCGAGCAAGTTGCCCCAAAACATACCTGACAAGGTGATGACCGCCGCATGGTACAAAAAAACCTGACGGATGCGCCCGGTTGTTTCACCGAGGGCTTTGAGTATGCCGATCATGGTAGTACGTTCCAGTACCAGCACTAACAGGGCCGTAATCATATTCACGATAGCCACTGCCAGCATAAGTACCAGAATGACCAGCTCGTTG
>JBJXEZ010000252.1:0-2874 GCA_046153695.1 Saprospiraceae bacterium | reverse complement strand
CGGAATGCGGAATGTTAACGTCATTGATTTTTATGTTTGGCTTTGTGCTCCGGCGCTAATTGCTGAAAAATCCGAATGGCTTGGCTTTGCCGCTGAAGCACCAATTCAAAAGTTGCCACTCAAAATGTGCCCATTCCGCATTCCGCACTCCCAACTCCGCATTCAAAAAAAGGTGTTACTTTTCGCGGTAAACATTCAATTCCGTGAAAAACACCATTTGCCTTCTCCTGCTCTTCTTCCAATTCACTGTCAAAGCCCAAACGGACAGCACCCTCCTGCTTGCCCCCGAAAACCTGGAGGAAAAAGACATTCTTTTTCGAGACTTGTCCCAGCAGGAGGTAAAGGTCATCTCCGCCACCCGTTCGCCTGTTGGAATTAGCGAACAGCCTTTCAGTGTGTGGGTCGTCACCGGGGAAGAAATACTGCGCAACGGTTTTGTCACACTCGGTGATGTGTTGCGGGCGGCTCCAGGCGTGCGCGTGTCGCAGCCGGGCAATGCCGTGGAAGGGGAAACTTTCCTGATGCGCGGACTTTCCGGCAACCAGTACGTGAAAATCATGATAAACGACGTCCCCATCAAACCGGCCATCGCGGCGGGGATGCCCATTGGGGCGCAGTTGCCCATCAGGCAGGCCGAACGGATAGAGGTTTTTTACGGGCCATCGGGCGGTATTTACGGGGAAGAAGCTTGTGCAGGAGTGATCAATATTATCCTGAAAGAGACGGAGCGGCCGGTATTTACCCAGGCCGACCTCTCCTTCGGCCGATTCGGCTACAACAGCCTCGACTTGATGTTTGGCGGAAAACTTGGCCGCGACAGGAACATATTCCGGTACAGCATTTATGGCAGCAGCACCGTGCGCGACAACTCTGATTATTATTATGACCCAAACCTGTTCAACACCAACAACTACCTGAGCTTTGGCTTAACCCCATCGGTATATGGGTTCAATGCCAATTACCGCGGCGCCAATGCGCCAAAAGACAGCTTTGCCAGAACGGGTGTGCTGCCCCACGAAAGCCGCATGTTCGGCCTCAACCTCACCTGGCGGGGCCTGCAATTTACCTACCACCGCCTGGCGCGTTTCGACCGCAGCGCATTGGGCCTGAACCCACTCGCTGTTTCATATGCCAACCCCTCCAATCGGCTGGCCGAGCGCATCGAAACGTTTTCAGTCGGTTTTCAGCGGAAACGAAAAAAGCGCGTCACCCAAAACACTTTTTCTTTTGAAAGCTATCAGGTGAGCAATACTTCCACCACGACCTACGTCTTCGACAAGCTTAGTGCCGCCAATTATTACGCCCGCGCCGTGCCCGGCATGGCTGATTCGGCGCGAGCGGCGCTGCTCAAGAACATCAGCACTTGGTATGCTTCCGATGAGCGCTTTGCCGTAGCCAACGGCTTTGACGGCCGCATCGAATCCAGGTTGAGTGTTTCTTTGAACAAGCGGCTTTTTCTGACTGCAGGCGGGCAGGCGCATGCAGGCGTCGGCACACCATTGTCGACCTATTACCCTGTCCCGGTTTCCGTGAATATTGATGGGAACGTAACGCCAAGGGCGCCTCTGGTCATAGAACCTGCTGTCAAACCAGTGGTTGATGGCAATTTTTTTGCCCAATTTGAATGGCAAGGGAAACGGCTGCAAGTGGTTGGGGGCGGCGCCTTAAATGTTGCGTTAATTCACGGCATCAATTTGGCGCCTCGCTTGGGCATATTGTATAAAATTGACAGTACGTGGTCGGTACGTGCCAATGGCAGTACCGGCTTCCGGCACGCGTCTTTGTACGGTTATTCAAATTCCTATGAAACAATACCCTCCACAGGATTGCGGGTCACCCCGGGGTCGCGGGATTTTAATACCGAAAAATTCTACGCCGGCGAATTTGGCATCCGGCATCGCAAAAGCAACGATCGGCGAGAACTCATGGCTTTTTGGCAGCAAGCAGACAACCTGTACCGCCCCGGCTACCTCGTCAATGAACCGGGTGTAGTGCCTGCCGTTTCCTATGGCTACAAAAATGCACCTGGGCTGGCCCACACAATTTGGGGTGTACAATTCTTGTCGTCTACAGAAAAGAAGGAGCTGTTTGATTTCACCTGGGGTAAAAAAGTGAGCACGATTTCTAGCAAAACCGAGATCTACCTCCAATATGCACGCGGGAAAGAATGGTACGGTTATGGGCTGCCCAAAAGCAATGAAGTGCTCAACCAGCCAAAATGGACCTTCCAGTTCCGTTCCATGTTCAAAGTAGACAAAAAGGTAGAGCTTGTGACGGCCATTACGCACCAGTCGTCCTCCTTGCGCAAATCTGCCCAATATGCAGATTTATATCAATTGAAAGATCGAGAAGACCGGCTGCTGAAATACACCACCTGGGATTTTACCCTGCGCATCTATTTGAGCAATCACTTTCTGCTGTACACGACGCTGCAGAACATTTTTGACCGCGAGCATCAGGGTTTGGATGCTACGGGGACGGTGGATGATTTGTTGTACAACCCGCAGCCAGGGAGGTTTGTGCGGTTTGGGGTGAATTATAATATGAATTAGGATTTACCGGTCCTGCTTCGCAAACACCTTCCGCAATAGCTCCGATGTCCGCGCGAGTGGGTTCTTCCGGATATTCTTTTCTTCTTCCTCAATTTTAGAGAACAAACCCTTCAACGCCTGATTGGTCACATAATCGCCGAGATCGTTGTTGACCTTGGTAACCAAAGGGATTTTGTTGTAGGCGTCCACGGCTTTGCGCCAGAGGTCGTTGGCGCCAATTTTATCGAGCGAGTTCACGATTTTCGGCTTGAAAGCGTCGTACAGCGGCTTGCTGGTCGTTTTGTTGAGGTATTGGGTAGCAGCGTTTTCGCTGCCCATGAGG
>JBJXEZ010000249.1:0-4755 GCA_046153695.1 Saprospiraceae bacterium | reverse complement strand
CGAACTATACCAATATTAGTATGGAACCTAAATAAATTTAGCACACATGAAAAATATACTGGCACTCCTACTCCTTTCTCAACTTTCTACGTTTGCTCAACCTTCTATTTTATGGGAAAACTCTTTTGGCGGTAAATATACAGACTACGGTGCTGATATTATTGAAGTGGAAAATGGAAACTACTTAGTCTTAAATATGCCCTATTCCAATGGGGGCGATGTTTTGAACTCCCATGGCGGTGCTGATTTCTGGTTGTTGAAACTGAATCATTCAGGCGAATTGATTTGGCAACGATGCTATGGCGGTACGAAGGATGACGAACCCAAAAAAATTATTCCAACACTGGATGGCAATTATCTTTTGATTGGGTCAACTAAATCTAACGACGGCAACGTAACGGCGAATCACGGCTGGACAGATGCCTGGATCATTAAAATAGATCCAAATGGAGGCATTATTTGGCAAAAAACATACGGCGGGACTAATTTTGATGCTGCCCATACGATTACACCTGCACATAATGGTGGCTATGTAGTTACCGGATCTTCGTATTCTGCTGATTTTGATGTGCCCAATTCTAATAAAGGAATATCTGATTTGTGGGCATTTAAAATTGATGAAAATGGTACTCTGCTATGGAGCAAACTTTATGGCGGGAACTTTTATGACGATCCCGGTTCCGTGCTTTCTACTGTTGATGGTGGCTATATTTTTGCAGGCTCATCAAGCTCAACCAATGGAGATGGTTTGGGAAATCATGGAGATTCAGATTCCTGGGTCATAAAAGTAGATTCAATAGGTACCAAACAATGGGTAAAAGTCTTTGGCGGAGAAGATAACGACGTTTGCACCGGAGTCGTAACGCTGGATGACGGAGGCTATCTTGTACTTAATATGAGTGCTTCTAAACTTGGGTCGTTCAACGAGAATCACGGGGGATTTGATTTTTGGCTATATGAATTAAGTTCGACAGGGGGTTTCATATGGCAAAAATTTTATGGTGGAACACAAATGGATCTCCCCTCGGGAATCAAAAAATTAACTAACGGGTATTACATTTTATGGGGGCACGCTCAGTCCGCGGACGGCGACTTGGTTGGCAATTTAGGCCCCAATGCCTGGATGGTTTGCATTAATCAAGCGGGAGATATTATCTGGAAAAGAACATACGGGGGTACTCAAAGCGATCAATTTTCCAGTTTAGTCGAATCGGGTGATGGAAGTATTACTGTGGTAGGGCATTCAGGCTCTAATGACGGCGATGTCCAATCTGGCGGAGGCCCATCAAACGCCGGTGATGTCTGGGTTGTTCATTTTGACCAAACAACTTCCGTGAAGGATCCGAATGCCGAACAGATCATCTTTAACATTTCACCCAATCCTGCGAGCAACAATATCGAGTTAACAACCAAAGATGGATACAATAATGGAATGATTTCCATTTCAACGGTAAATGGTATTTTAGTCCAGTCTCAAACAGTAAGCCTTGCACAAAAAGTGGATATTTCTGGTTTGGCCGCCGGCGCATATATCATAAAACTGGAACTTGATGGAAAGGTCGGCTATGGCAAATTGATAAAAATTTGATTTCAGGCATGTCGCGGCTACATACCTACATGAACAGTACTCAGACGTCCTCCATCAACTGCAAGGGATATCTTGTTGATTTGTCCCAACCCATCGTCATGGGTATTCTAAACGTGACACCCGATTCGTTTTTCGACGGCGGGCAGTTGGTCACGACTGCTACTCTGCTGCGCCAAGCCGAAAAAATGCTCACCGAGGGGGCCGCTCTGCTTGATATCGGCGGCGCATCGTCTCGTCCAGGTGCAGAGGAAGTGAACGAATCGGAAGAAATGCGCCGCGTTCTGCCGGCCATCGAAGCCGTTCGTACCCGGTTTCCAGAGGCGATACTTTCCGTGGACACCTGGCGGGCTGCAGTGGCAAAATCGGCCCTTGATGCCGGGGCCGCCATCGTCAATGACATATCCGGCGGGCGCTGGGATGCCGAGATGTACGCGGCAGTTGCAGAACGTTGCTGCCCGTATGTCCTGATGCACGCCCAAGGCACGCCACGCACCATGCAGGTGGCTCCGGTTTACGAAGATGTGGTACAGGAAGTGCTCGATTTTTTCATCGCAGAAGTGGGCAGGCTTCGCATGTTGGGCGTTCGGGACATTGTACTTGACCCTGGTTTTGGTTTTGGAAAAACGGTGGAGCACAACTACGCCTTGTTGAAAAACTTGCACGTTTTTTCAACAGTACTTGGATTGCCAGTACTGGCGGGCATTTCCAGAAAGTCTATGATTTGCCAGGTTTTGGGCGTAAATCCCCAAAAAGCGCTCAACGGAACCACCGCCCTGCACGTCGTGGCCCTTCAGCAAGGCGCTCGCATCCTGCGGGTACACGACGTAAGGGAAGCGATTGAGGTCGTCAGGCTGTTTGAAAAATTCTAAGAAACCGTCAGGGGTTTTTAGACGGTTTCTTAGAAAAGGCACGGCAAAACGAACTATACGTCTTTGGGTTTGTCCGATCCAAAATCAGTAGCCTTATCCCAAAAACTCTTGCCTTTTTCGGCGATTTCACTGGCTTCTTCTTTCACTTCGCCCAGCAACTCTTTGGCTTTGTCGCCCAAAAAACCAAGAGCGCCACCTTCATGTGCCGTTATTTTTTCTTTGGCAGCCTGCAGTTCTGCGGCTTTTTCTGCGGCTTCGGCGCGGGCCTCTGCGGCCAGTTGCTCCGCCTTGTCGCTCCATTCGGCCAGTTTTTCGCCCGCGGCATCTTTCAACTGGCCAAACTTCTCCTCAGCGGCCCCCAACAAGGGCGCAATTTTTTCGGCAGCATCGTTGCCAAACTGTTCCAGTTGTTCCCCTGCCTTGCCCGCCATTTCCTTTGCGGAATCCAGGAGTTCTTGCAATTTGTCTTTCTCTTCCATGACAATCGTGTTTTTGAGTGGTGAATACTTTGAAAAAACTATTTCAGGATTAGTTGCACAATGCCCGCCGCTGTGATCGGAAAGCCGTCGTAATTCAAGACTGGCACGAGTTTTTTCGGGTCAGCCCCTAATTCGATCATCAGCAAGGAGCGCATTTGCGCATCGCGGTTTTGTTCGATCACATACACCCGTTCATGCCGCTCGATAAAATCAAGCACCTCGCTGTCGAACGGAAAGGCCTTGAGTCGCATGGCATCCACCTTCCGGCCAGCGGCCTCTAATTGATCCATTGCCTCTAATGCCGAATACGTGGAAGTACCGAAAAAGATCAACCCTTCTTTGCTTCCGTCCTGCTGCTGATAAAACTCGGTTTTAGGCACAATGGTTTTAGCCGTGTCCCATTTTTTCAGCAAACGATCCATGTTACGGCGGTATGCTTCGCCGTCTTCGGTGTACTTGGCATCTTCATCCTTGGAAGAGCCACGGGTAAAAAACGAACCTTTGGTCGGGTGTGTGCCGGGAATAGTTCGGTAGGGAATTCCATCGCCGTCTATGTCGCGGTAGCGGCCCCAGTTTTGCACGTTGTCAAGTTCTTCGGCGTTGAGTACTTTTCCGCGGTCGTACCGGCGGCTTTCATCCCAACGGAGTGGAGGCGTGAGGTGGTCGTTCATGCCGAGGTCCAGGTCGGTCATCACCATGATCGGTGTTTGCAAGCGTTCAGCGAGATCGAAGGCATCGGCTGTCATTTCAAAACACTCGAGGGGCGTGGACGGGAAAAGCAGCGGGTGCTTGGTATCGCCGTGCGAGGCATACGCTGCTAGTAAAATATCGGACTGCTGTGTGCGGGTGGGCATACCGGTGGACGGGCCGCCGCGCTGTACGTCAATCAGTACGACTGGAATTTCGGCAAAATAGGCCAAGCCCAGAAACTCATTCATCAACGAAACCCCCGGACCGCTGGTGGCTGTGAACGCCCTGGCTCCGTTCCACATCGCACCGATGACCACGCCCATTGCCGCCAGTTCATCCTCCGCCTGTACTATGGCATACTTGCCCCGGCCTGTTTCCGGGTCTTTTCGGAGCCGCCGGGCATATTTTGAAAAAGCATCTACCACCGACGTTGAAGGCGTGATTGGGTACCACGCTGCCACGGTGGCTCCTGCGTAAATTGCTCCAAGCGCACAAGCAGTATTACCGTTAATCAGGATACGGTCACCTATCAGATCGCGCCGTTCCAAGCGAAACGGCAACGGGTACTGGTAGTGGTCGTGGATGTACTGTATACCCAGTTGTAATGCCTGGTGGTTTGAAATAACCAGGTTTTCTTTCTTTTTGAATTGCTCTACGATCAGTTGCCGCACTACATCGGGGTCTATGTCAAGAAGAGCCGTAAGAGCGCCCACATAGACCACGTTTTTGAGCAACTGCTGTGTGCGGGGGCTTTCAAAATGCTGCTGACATATCCGGATCATGGGAATCCCGATGAAATGGATATCGTCTCGATGCAGGTTTTTGTCCAGAAGACGGCTGCTGTCATAAATAAAATAGCCGCCGGGGCGCACGGACTTCACGTCAGCGGCTATGCTTTGGGGGTTTACGCTGACCATAATGTCAATGCCAGCCCGCCGACCAAGGTAGCCTTGTTCGTTGATACGCACTTCGTACCAAGTAGGCAGACCCTGAATATTGGACGGGAAAATATTTTTGGGAGTCATCGGTATCCCCATTCGGACAATACTCTTTGCAAACAGGTCATTGGCACTGGCAGAGCCTGTGCCATTCACGTTGGCAAACCGGATGACGAGGTTGTTGATAGATG
>JBJXEZ010000181.1:0-15191 GCA_046153695.1 Saprospiraceae bacterium | reverse complement strand
CATTTAGAAGGTTCTGTGATGGGTTAAGGTACAGCGCACCGAAATATATTACGGTGCGCTGTACCTTTTGGACGATATTGCCAGCAATTTCTCTACAAATCTTGCGCCGCGCTGCGGCTACCTAACCAGTTACCAAAAAAAGTAAAGACCTGGTTTTTTGAAAAAGAGCGGCTTCTCCGCAAAAAAAACTGATTCTGGAACAGGACAAACCTGTGCCTTTGTCCTGACGCAAGGCGTTCGAGCTATTCGCCGTTCACCGGTTTTGCAAGTTGCAGGGGTACATCGGCCATTTCTGCCTCCCCTGATACTACCGAAAGGTATGAAAAAAATTACCAACTACCCCGCTACTGCCTCGTGTTCTGTGCAGTCCAACCGTAGTTCCGCCGTTATCAGGGCAGCGTTCAGCATTTGACAAAAATGGCGATGCCCGCCTTGCCCGGGGCGGTAGTGGGCGCAGTTTAAGCACATGCGCTGTACACCGATAACGCCCGCGCCTTGCAGTTGCCGGACCACGCCAAGTAGTTGTTCGAGTAAAGTGCCCTTTTCGGCGGCGGGGATCCTGGTGAGGCTAGCGAGCATCGGGTTGGCAAAATGGGCGGTCTGGGCGACTATCGATTTGCCCGTTTCTGTGAGGTGGATAGTATGGCTGCGGGTATCCGAAGGTTCGGTCTGTCGCTTGATGAAGCCCTTTTGTTCGAGTGATTTCACCGCCTCGCTGATAGTGGGCTTGGTCAGGCAAAACTCTTGGGCGAGATAGCTGACCTTGCATTTTTCGTCGCTGTGATACTGGACAAAAATCAGAATTTGGATCTGTATCGGACTGACACCCAGCACCTTTGCTTTTTCCCAAAGCAACACCCGGAAGCCCTCGCTTAACCGCTCAAGGGCGGCGATGATTTTCAGGTCGGGGTTGCTGATTTGGGCTTGCGGGTCGAAAACACTTTCTTTCATAGAAAAAAATACGGAGCGGCAGGATGGTGCTGCCGCCCCGTAAAATTAGAATTACTTTTGAACAAAATCAATTGCAACCCTCCATCTCGATGATGTAGTAGCCTTTCGTTTTGATGGAATCCTCCACCGGCCCCTTGGCATTTTCGACGTGGCAAAACCGGCATTGCCTTGCGGTCAGCGGTTGCCCGTCCTGCCCTTTGGAATGCAGATATTCCTTGCCGTAGCCGTAGATTTTATCCAGGTCTTTCTCGTTGGAATCCACCAGGATATCGAAGTGCATCACGCCGCCCTGTTTTTTGGGGACGTACGTGTCATAAACGGAAACTTTCAATTGCATGGGTGCATCATTTTTGGAAGTGGACCCGAACAGGGCTGTTCCGCCATTGGCTAGCCAAACCAAGCCTATCAGCAGGAAAAGAGCAAACCCGGCTAGTCCGAATTTTTGTAGAAGACTTTTGTTTTTCATCACGTTTAGAAATTTTAAAATTCACCGTCTTTGATATACGGGTGGCACCACAAGAGGGCGGTAAGTGTCACGGCTTTGAACCAGGCGGCGTACATCGCTTCAACTTGTTCGGCGGAATGCCCTTTTTTCGCCAAAAAGCCCTTGATAGTGAAAGTGATAGGAAAAATGAATGCCACAAGGTAGCGGAAATGGATGATTGGAACGGCTTGTACACCGTCAGTTTGGTTCTTTTTGGTACTGTGGTGACGCAGGGCGATTTCGTGCTGGTAGTTGAGCCAGTCCTGGTCGTAAGGGCGCTGACAAAGGTCCAGGATCCATTGCCCGAAGCGTTTGCGTACCGCACCGAGGTAGTCCATGTTGGGCTGCCCGTTGTGGGTAAAGTAATGCACCAAATGGGCGTTTCCGCCAACGTAGCCGTACCAGAGGTCGAGGATTTCGTCAGTCTGGTCAGCCAGCACTTCTCCGGCGAGGCGGAGGTTTTGGACATCTTCGTCGCCGAAAAGCACGGTTTTTTTCAGGAGGTCGAGGTCGGCCATGCTCACTGGTGAAGCCGCTACCTGCCCGTAATTGTAGCCCGGTATGTGTTGTGACATAAAATTAAAAAGTTGATTGTGAAAAACAAGTTCAGTGCCCGGCTTATTAAGGCGTAGCAAATATAGGTAGGATTCCGAACTAAAAATCTTTCTAGCACTTTTTTTGCCTTTGAGCGAGCGCTGAAAAAAAGCCGACAGTGGAAATTTTGGACAAAAAAATACCTCAGTCAAAAATTGACCGGGTATGTCCAGTTTGGGAAAAGCCAGACTGTGGTTTGCCAAACCTGAAAGGTCTGGATACCCGAAAAACAAAAATGTCAAGCCGTATGTACCCAGACAAATACGATCGGCTTACAGCGAAAAGGGAACATTAGCCAATTTTTGAACATCGCTGTAAAACGGGGACATTCATAAATTCAAAGTAACTGTTTAGCCTGAAAAGCATGCGGTATTTTTGGGTACATCGCGCTCCGCCGGTACACCCCACCCCCATCCCCTCCCCCGAATGGGAGGGGGCTTGCCCTCAAAAGGGGCAAAAATTAGCCGCAGGTATTTTGGTTTTTCTACTTGATGAGGCGGTGTAGCAACGCGCGATGTGCTCCCCTCCCCCTCGGGGCTCTCGATTACCCAAAAGTTTTTTGAAATATTTGTCCTGTGTTACAAGAATATTTACTCGCATTATCCACCCATTGTATTTTTGGCAATAAGCGGCGTTCTAAGCGATTTTTGGGGCTTTTAGCAGCGTTTGGCTCTCAGGTTGAGGTTTCCATCCCGCATTGTTTTTCCAAAAAGTCGCAAACAAAAGGCGCTTATCGTTTTTTGTCCAATAAACAGGTGCATTCTTTTATGATTCGAGCTGCTGAACGTGATCGTGTAGTTGACTTGGTTCGTCATACCAAGCCAGCCGTAGTGTTAGCTATCCAGGATACGACTACCTTGGATTATAGTACTAATCGAGCCTCAGCCCGGTTGCAAATCCTTCAGAACGAGCACCAGAAAGGGTTTTACGCTCACAATCACCTCTTGGTTAGCGCACAAGGCATTCCCTTGGGCTTGTTCGATCAGTACACTTGGAATCGCCGCTTGGATGAATTAGGTGTCCGCAAAGCCAAGCGTAAGGAGTTGCCAATTGAAGCCAAAGAGAGTTACCGATGGCTGCAACAGTTGGAATTACTGCAAGACACTTTTTCCCAGGACACGCAAACGACCTTTATCGAGGTGTGCGACCGGGAGGGTGATATTCACGAGGTGTTGGAATGTCAGCAACATGCTCATATTCATTACCTTATCCGGGCCCGGGGTGATCGTATCGAACAAGAAAGCCAGTTGGCTATCCGACCTGCCTTGCTTCAAACTCAACCAACGGCACAAGGCACCTTCGAGGTGGATATCCTGGATTCAGACCCGGCGAAGCGGCGAAAAGCACACTTGGAGGTGCGCTATGCTCCCTTTACCCTTCGCCCCAACACCTCATCCAAAGCCAAGGCTAAGCGCCAAGCCATTGAATTGCAAGTCGTTTGGGCCCGGGAAGTGAACGCACCAGCGCAAGTGGCTAAGCCTATCGACTGGTTGCTTTTCACCACCTTGCCTATAGTGTCCCTGACTGACGCTCTGCAAATGGTACAGTACTACAAACTGCGCTGGCGTGTTGAGCAATTCCATTATGTGCTGAAAGTTGGTTGTAAAATCGAAGAACTCCAACTCAAAGAACCTCAATCACTTGAAAACGCTATTGCGCTATACAGTTTACTGGCTGTCCAGGTACTCAACTTACAATTCCTCGCCCGTGAGCAACCCGATGAGCCCATGCAAATAGCCGGTTTTGATCCAATCGCATACAAAGCGGGAGCCTTGTATTTAAAGGCCAAAGCCGATGCTAAATATGATCCCAATAAACCTAATCCAACCATCGGCGACTTTTTGCTCATCGTCGCCCAATTAGGTGGAAGTATGCTGCAAAAAGGCAAACCGATTGGTTCCAAGATCATTTGGAGAGGCCTGCGACGATTGGAATTAATCGTTCAGGCATTCCAAATCTTCCATAATCTCAACTCATCCTGACACAGGACAAATATTTTAAAAAACTTTTGGGTAATCGAGAGCCCTCGGGGGAGGGGAGGGGGGTGGGGTTGCACCGGCGGAGCTCGATCTACCCCATTGTTCCCAAGGTGGGTACCAGGGTAGTGGCGAGTCAAAAACTCATTTCCTGGGCTCCCATAGACACTTTTTTGAGTGTTTAAAATGGCTAAAGTCGAGCTTAGATCCTATCCGAAAACCTCCATTGAGGCTGAAAAGGCGGTTTTCGGATAGGATCTAATTCCCCACCAAAAACACCGCCGGCGCTTTTTCCAGTACAACTGCCGACTCCCGTTTCCATACACGGACGGGCAGGCAGCGCACCCGCTCGCCTACGCCCGTCAGGTCTTGCGCCACGCCAAATACCGTGTCGGGCTGCAACGTGCCCAGCGCCACTTCGAGTACCATTTGCGAGCGGTAGGGGGTTTCGATAAAAATCTGTGTCTGGCCGAGTTGGGCCGCCAGTTGTTCCAATCGGCGCAGGTCGCGGGCCAGTTCGGGGCGTTTGGGCGAAAGGTAGCCGTGAAATGCGAAACGCTGCCCGTTCATGCCCGAGGCCATCAGTGCCAGCAGCACAGACGATGGCCCCACCAACGGCACAACGCGCACGCCCTCCCGATGGGCCAGGGCCACAATGGCCGCTCCGGGATCGGCCACACCGGGACAACCGGCCTCGGACAAAAGCCCCACGTCCTTGCCTGCGCGAACAGCATCCAAAAAAACGCGTTCAGCACCTTCGGAGGCCCGACCGTCGTCGGGCAATTCTTCAAAAACCATTTCCTGAATCGGTTTGTGCGGGTTCAGGCTCTTGACAAAATGCCGCGCCGTTTTGGCACGCTCTGCGATGAACACCTCCAGGCCGCGCGCGATCTCTTGCGCATAGGGCGGAACGGTGTGCAGGGCATTCTCCGAAATGGGGGTGGGTATCAGGTACAGCATTTTTTTTAATGATGAATGACTAATGATGAATTTGACTGCGGTCGGCAAAAGTAGCAAGTGCCTTCAGGCTTTGCATACCTTTGCTGGCCTGCCATAATCAATCATCATTCCTCATTCCTCATTCATCATTCATCATTAGTCATTCATCATTCAATTTGAACACGTTTACCATAAAGCTGCCCGTGTTTGAAGGCCCGTTCGACCTGCTCCTGTTTTTCATCGAGCGGGACGAACTGGATATTTACAACATCCCGATCGCACAGGTCACCGACGATTTTCTCGACTACCTGCACCATCTCGAGGCCATGAATATTGACATGGCTTCTGAATTCATCGTGGTAGCCGCCACACTCATGCGCATCAAAGCAAAAATGCTGCTGCCGCGCAAACAAGTGGATGACGAAGGCAACGAAATTGATCCCCGACACGAGCTCGTAGAACGCCTGCTGGAGTACAAGCGCTACAAAACAGTGCTCGACGACCTGCGCCGATTGGAAGAAATGCGGGCGTTTATGACTCCGCGCGGGTTTGCCACCGCCGAGCTGCGCAAACTGGCCGAATCCACCCTCGCCGATGCCGAGATGGAAAGCGTGTCGCTGTACAAACTACTGCGCGTGTTCGAGCGCCTGTTGACCCGTTTCGAGGAAGACCAAAAGGCTCGGCGCGTCCACACGGTGTACAATTTCAATTACACCATCCAGGGCCAGCGGGAGTATTTGCAAAGCAAAATCCGGCGTGGTGAGCAGGCTCCTTTCGAAGAGATTTTTCTTGTCTTGGAAAACCGCGTTCAAGCCATCGTGACCTTTCTGGCCTTGCTCGAGCTGCTCAACGCCCAGGAGGTGGTACTGGTCCAGGGTGAGGGGATGAACAACTTTTGGCTGACACTGCCGAACGGCGAGTAAAAACTATTGCTTGGAAAAAAACCGGGCTTTTCACCAAATTTGCGTTCATGATTGACGTACCCAGCATCGAAAAAATGTTCACCATCGCTGACGACCTCGCTCCGGAGGATACGGACGCAGTGCGCCACGAATTTCACAACTTGTACAGCGTTTTGGACAAACTGCCCAAGGATTAGAAGCCAGCATTTCCATGAAAATTCACTTCCACCTCCACTACGCTACCCAGTTCGGCGAAAATCTGATTGTCAAGACTGAAATCCGCCAAGGCGGAAAAACCATCACCGACGAATACCCGCTGACCTACCTGAACGAAACGCTCTGGCACTCGGCTGTCGATCTCGTCGCCGCACACGATGCCCAGCTGCACTACCACTACGAATGCCGAACGGCGAACGGCCAAACCCGCACCGAATGGGGTAGCCGCCGGGTCAACTTCGCTGAAATCAAGGACACACTCGACGTGTACGATTACTGGACACCCATGGGCACCGTTCAAAATGCGTTCGAGACGCAGGCATTCCGGGTACTTACACCGCGGGAAACGACCAGCCCAACGGCAAAAAAAACCAACAGGTTTACCCACACCTTCCGAATCAAAGCCCCGTTGCTCGCTGCCGAGCACGCCGTTTGCCTGCTCGGCCACGGCACGGCCTTGCGGGCGTGGGATACCAAGGCGCCACTTTTGCTGCAACCCGACGAACAGGGGTGGTCCATTGCGTTGGACCTTGCTGTGGAAAATTTCCCTCTTGGCTACAAATACGGCCTATGGAATACCCGAACAAAGGAATTTCTCGGTTTTGAAGATGGCAGCAACCGCGCCCTGTACGCCGCCGCCTCGCCAGCGTCAACGGTCATCCTGCACGACGGATTTGCCCGTTTTCCGCTGCCAGCGTGGCGCGGTGCGGGCGTAGCCATACCCGTATTCAGCCTGCGCAGTGCAAGCAGTTTTGGTGTTGGTGAGTTCACCGATTTGCCCGCTCTGACCGATTGGGCCAAGTCCGTCGGCTTGCGGCTCATCCAGTTGCTGCCTGTGAACGATACCTCCGCCACGAACACTTGGGTGGACTCCTACCCGTACTCCGCTGTTTCGGCCTTTGCTCTGCACCCGATTTACCTCAACCTGGCCGAGGTGGCTGGAGAAAAATACCAGGCGTTACTCAACCCGGTTACCCAAAAACAACAGGAACTGAATGCGCTGGACGCCGTGGATTATGAGGCTGTCCTGCAGGTCAAGTGGGCGATCATCCGCCAGTTGTACGCCGTGCAAAAGACCGGTTTTTTGAAAGACCCGGCTTTTGTCCGGTATTTTACCGAAAACAGGCACTGGCTGGTACCGTACGCGGCATTCTGTTTGTTGCGCGACCAAAACGGCACAACGGATTTCACGGCGTGGCCTGCGCACGGGGTTTATCAAGAAAAAGAAATCGAACAACTCGTGTCGCCCAAGTCGGCGCACTTCGACGAAGTAGCCGTCCACTATTTTGTTCAGTGGCACCTGCACCGTCAACTCCGCGCCGCTGTGGAGTACGCCCACGCGCAGGGCTTGGTGCTCAAGGGCGACATCCCCATTGGCATTGCCCGACAAAGCTGCGATGCCTGGGTGGCTCCCGGCCTGTACGACATGGGCATGCAGGCCGGCGCCCCACCCGACGATTTTGCCGTGAACGGCCAAAACTGGGGTTTTCCGACCTACAATTGGGCACGCATGAAGGCCGACGGATTTGCCTGGTGGCGGCAGCGTTTCGAGCAGATGAGCCTGTACTTCGATGCTTTCCGCATTGACCACATCCTCGGTTTTTTCCGCATTTGGAGTATCCCGGCCCACGCCGTAGAGGGCATACTCGGTCATTTTGTGCCCGCCATCCCGGTCACGGAGCGCGAATTCCGCGAGGCCGGTATCGGGTTCAATTACGAGCGGCTCTGCCACCCTTTCATCAATGACGCGATTCTGCACGATTTTTTTGGTGACCGCGCTAGCAGCATACGCGATACATTTCTCGACCGATCGCCCGACGGCGGCCATTGGTCTGGCGGCAGCCAGTACGTGTTCAAACCCGCGTTCGATACCCAACGGAAGATCGAGGCGTATTTGGCAACCCAACCTCCTCCTGTGGTGGGGAAAGGATCTGTATCCCAGAAAAAAACAGGTTCGGGGGCAGGAAAAACAGTTGACCAAAAAACGGGTGAAAATCCATTGGGCAAAAACAAAAAGGGTATCCCAAACCCCGCTAATGAAAAAGTGCTCGAGCAAGCCCCCCTCGCACCTGGGCGAGAGCATGTCCCGAACTTCAATCGGGAGGATGCGGGAGGGCTTTTTGCCCTGCTCGCCAACGTGATCCTGCACGACACGACCATGCAGGGCGCAGCCGAGCGGCAATACGCGTTCCGTATAGGTATGGAAAAAACAGCTTCGTTCCGCTATTTGCCCGACGAGGTCAAGGAGCCGATGAAGGCAGTGTATGTCAACTATTTTTTCCGCCGACAAGACGATTTTTGGCAACGCGAGGCCATGGAAAAACTGCCTGAACTCAAGCGTGCCACCAATATGCTGATTTGTGGAGAAGACCTCGGTATGGTGCCAAACTGCGTGCCCGACGTGATGCAGGAACTCGGCATCCTCAGCCTCGAAATCCAACGCATGCCCAAAGCGGCTGGCGCTACGTTTTTTCACCCCAAAGACGCGCCCTATTTGTCGGTGGTTACCCCTTCTACCCACGATATGAGCACGCTGCGCAGCTGGTGGGAGGAAGACCGTGCCAGCAGCCAGCGCTTTTTCAACGAGGTGCTCGGCTACGCAGGCACCGCGCCCTACTACTGCGAACCATGGGTGTGCCGCGCCCTGTTGGCACAGCACCTGCACGCCCCGGCGATGTGGGCAATTTTTCAGTTACAGGACTTGCTGGGTATGGACGGCAGTTTGCGTCGTGAAAACCCGGAAGACGAGCGCATCAACGTGCCCGCCAACCCCAGGCACTACTGGCGCTACCGGATGCACATGACCCTGGAGGCCCTGCTTGGGGCGGAAAAATTCAACGGAGATCTGCAAAAAATGGTGCAGGATAGCGGGCGTTCGTAATTCTACTTTGTCAGGTTAAAGGAATCACTCACAGTTTTGGCATTCTGAAAGAACCCGTCCGCATCACGGCGTGAAAACCTAGGCGGCACCCGCCCGTGATGCGGAGAAGTGCTCGAAGCCCTTTTTCAAAAAAAGATTTGACCTCTGTCACTGCCAAAGGCAAATCCGCGGCTCAACTGAAAACAGCCTTGAACTCTGAAATAGTCAAGATTTTCAGCGGGGGAAATTCCAGGTTTTTATACGGCTTGAAGTGCCTGTCCTCAGAGACGATGCAAAAGGCATTTGCCGACACAGCGCAATCAATAAACTTGTTGTCGTCCGGATCCTCTTACACCAATTTCCATTGAAAGTGAACATCAAAATGCTCAACATGGGGAAAATTGGTCAAAAACTCGACGAAGTTAGAAGCGACTTCCGAATTTGTTTTCCGCGCCAGAACTTCTTCGTACTCCAGAACAATTTCGCTGGAAACACAAAGGCGCAACTCTCCGGTAATGATTTTGTCAAAAATCCAGCGGTTCGTCGAGGCCCGGCCAATCATAGAAACGACCACGTTAGTGTCCAGTACGACTTTCAGCACGCCAGTGTTCATAGGCCCATGTGGCTAATTGTTCCGGTGTCATCTTGTTTTCCGCAGCAAACTGATCCATTGCGGCGGTTGCTTTTTCGGCAAAATACAAGCCGATCAAGTAGCGAATAGCCTTTAGGTCGGGTTCCGACACGTTTCTTGCGTACAGTTTCAGCAACTCCAGTTGCAAATTGCTCAGGCCGGTTTGTGGTGCATGTGCCATGGTCGTGCGCTTTTGAATGGCCACAAAAGTACACGCATTTTTTGTGAAGAGCGGAGGAAAAGGAAGATGCTGGGTCTCCTGGTTTTGATCTGTATTTAATCAGGTAAAATACGGCTTGACCCACTGCCAAAACAACATGATGAAAATAACTGTCAGGATGGAGATAGCAATAATCATCATAAAATAGCCGGAAATAACCGCCAGTGCAGCTTTCAGCCAGCAGAGCCATTTGCGTCGTTGTGGTCGAAAAAAACCGCCATAAGCCCACGCTACATAGCCCACCCACACCAACATGGACAAAGCCGTTTTGGCAACAAAAACATTTTTATCGGTACCTGCCAATTTTGACAGCGGGTTGAGCACCAAGCCGAACAGGCTAACAGCGCCCATCAGATAGGAATTCAGCACAAAATGCTCGGCGTAGTTGTAACCTGCTTTCCGAAAGTACAGCCAAGAGAACAAGGCGAGGTTCGGGATGAGCAAAAAAATCATGATGGCGGGGTGGTCAAAAATGTACTGCATGAATTTGGCCTGAAATGCTTTGGCTCCCGGCAGCTGCTCATCTGTCTGTTGCTGGGCTACTGCGTCCATCATCTCTTTGTCCAGGCCGACCAGGTGAAACACCAAAAAATTCAACGCCGTGGCCCAAATCAAAAACTTGATCGGCTTGGTATACAACACCCGTTTACCTTCCAAAAACTCGCGAATGGCCGAGCCGGGCCGACGCACCAACTGAAAAAAGGTGAAGAAAAACCCGCTGTCAATGTGAATAAGGCGGTCGCGGACTTCCTCGAAAACCGCTTTGATCGTGATGCGCTTCACCTTGGCCCGCTGGCCACACTGCGGGCAATGCTTGCCGGTGTACTCGGTGGAGCAATTCTTACAAACTATGTCAAGTGCCTCCATGGTTGGCAGGTTATTGGTTATTGCGATTCATCTTGCAGTTTTGCGGCGTTGTCGGCCACGGTTAGGGCTTCTATGATCCCGTCGAGATCGCCCTCTACTACTTTGTCAAGATTGAAATTTTTGTTGTCGCCTTCGAGTCGGTGGTCAGTCACGCGGTTTTGCGGCCAGTTGTAGGTGCGGATTTTTTCGGAGCGGTCGCCCGATCCGACGAGGCTGCGGCGCTGGGAAGCGAGGGCAGACTGTTGCTGGTTCTGCTGTATATCGCGGATTTGCTGGATGAGGCGGCCCATAGCTATCCCGCTGTTTTTGTGCTGGGAACGGCTCTCTGTGCTTTCGGCTACTACGCCTGTGGGCAAGTGGGTGTAGCGTACGCCCGACTCGGTTTTGTTCACGTGCTGACCACCTGCGCCGCTGGCCCTGAACACGTCGCGGCGAAGGTCGTCCTTGCGAATGTTCACTTCCTCCGGCTCCATGATGGGCAGCACTGCTACCGTAGCCGCTGAGGTGTGTACGCGGCCCTTGGCCTCTGTTTCGGGAATACGCTGTACGCGGTGGGTTCCCGACTCGAACTTGAGTCGGCTGAACACATTGTCACCGCTCACCTCCAGCACTACCTTGGCAAAACCACCTGCAGAACCCGGATTTTCGTCCACTACCTCCACTTCCCATCCGAGTTGCTGAAAATAGCGCAGGTACATCCGGTACAAGTCGCCGGCAAAAAGTGCCGCCTCGTCGCCGCCAGTGCCGGAACGGATCTCAACGATCACATCCTTCTCGTCTTCGGGATCTTTGGGTACGAGCAAGATTTTAATTTCTTCTTCCAGCGCTTCGGCCAGCGGCTCGAGCTCGGCGATTTCCTCGCGGGCCATTTCCCGCATTTCGGGGTCTTTTTCAGCAGCCAGCACGTCGCGGGCACTGGTCAGGTTCGCTCGTGTTTTTTCGTACCGACCCAAGGTTTCCACGATGGGTTGGAGTTTTTTGTACTCCTTGTTCACCTTTTTGGAGCGTTCCGGGTCGGCCACGATTCCGGGGTCGGAGAGTTGCTCTTCGAGGTGTAGGTACTTATCGCGTATGGCTTTGAGTTTGTCCAGCATGCTGTATGGCAAAAAAAGTTTGGCGGCAAAGGTAGCGACAACGAAACGCCTATTCTACCAGCCCGCCCGCCGATTGTTTTTCAAAAAGTTCGGCGTAAAAACCGCCTTTGGCGAGTAGTTCTTCGTGGGTGCCCGACTCTGCGATGCGGTGGTTGTCCAGCACGATTATCCGGTCAAACGGCAACATAGCACTGATCCGGTGGGTGATAACAATAGCTGTTTTGTCCGCCAGGGCTTCGCCCAAATAGCCCAGAATTTGGCTTTCTGTGTGGGTATCAACGGCGGAGAGGCAGTCGTCGAGCAGCACAATTTGAGGTTGTTTGGCAAACGCCCGCGCGATGCTGATGCGCTGTTTCTGCCCACCTGAAAGCGTCACGCCGCGCTCGCCCACAAGGGTGTCGTAACCCTTGGGCAAACCGGCGATGTCGTTATGCACAGCGGCGCTTTGGGCAAAAAATTCGGCCTCTTCGAGGGAAATGCCTGCTTTGCCAAAGGCGATGTTGCCCTGCACCGTGTCGGAAAACAAAAATACATCCTGCGGCACATAGCCGATACGGCGGCGTAGAGCATACAGGTCATGGTTGCGCAGATCAACGCCATCAAGCAGGATGCGGCCCTCCGTCACATCGTACATACGCAGAAGCAAGTCGGCAATGGTCGTCTTGCCAGCACCTGTTCGCCCCACAATAGCCAGTTTTTGACCAGGCAACACCTCGAATGAAACGCCGTCCAGCGTGCGAATACCGGTGTCCGGGTAAACAAAGCCGACGTTTTCAAAAACTATATGGCCGAGAGCAGTTGGGGAGGGTACTGGCGGAAGCGTTGATTTTGCCCATGAGCCTTCGTCCACGATTGGTTTGGTTTGCAGGAATTCGTTGATGCGTTTTTGTGATGCTGCGGCTTGCTGGGTGAGCGAGGCGATCCAACCGATGGCCGTGACCGGCCAGGTGAGCATGTTGATATAAATAACAAACTCGGCGATATTGCCCGTGGAAATGGTTCCTTTCACCACGAGTAAGCCGCCAGCGAATACGGTGATAATCGTGCTCGTACCTACCATGAGTATCATAAGTGGAAAGAAAAACGCGTCCACACGGGTGAGTCCCAGCATTTTTTTGCGGTATTCCTCGCTTTGTTCGGCAAAATGGCGACCCATTGCGTCTTCCTGTGCGTAGCTTTTTACCACCCGGATACCGCTGTACACCTCTTGGGCGGTGCTGGTGAGGAGGGCCAGTTGTTGTTGTATTTTTTCGCTGCGCTTGTTCATCACTGTACTCACCCAATAGATGGAAATACTGAGAAACGGCAGTGGTAGGAGCGACCAGAGCGTGAGTTCCGGGCTTACGCTCACCATGGACGAAATGGTGAGCACAAACAAAAAGATCAGATCAAGGCCATACAAAATGGTTGGCCCGAGAAACATCCGCACTTTGGACACATCTTCCGAAATACGCGACATGAGGTCGCCCGTGCTGTTGCGTTTAAAAAAAGCCAGATCGAGTCGGGTGTAGTGCTCGAACAGTTCCTTGCGCATGTCGTACTCGATGAGGCGACTCATTACAATGATGGATTGGCGCATGAAAAACATGAACAGGCCCATCAAAGCAGCCAACCCGATGACGGCTGCACCAAACCACGCGATTTGGGTGCCTATCTCTTCGTAAGCCTCCGGGTGCGCAGCGATACCGCCAGTTTCCCGATAGTGCTGCACTTGCGTGACCACCGTATCCAGCGCCTGGCGAATTACCTTGGGCTGCCAAACGCGGAACCAGTTGGCCAGCCCTACGAACGCGATACCCAGCAGAAAACGCCAGCGGTATTTCCAAAAAAACTTGTTGAGATAGGCGAGGTGCCGCATAAAGATGAGGGTTCGATGGTTTCTGGTGGCAGGAACACGTCTTTTCAGAAAAGGGTTGCAAATGTAACCGAGTACCTTGGCTTGGCCGAAGGGAATATGTTTGCAGTAAAAAGTTTTACAGCGTGTTTAAATTTCAGTGCTGAGGCGAAAGCGAGCAAATTTTGTTTCAGACAAGGCAAAATTTGCAGCCGTAGCCGGGTACCTACGGCGAAAATTTTAACGTAGTATGAAGCAAAATTTGCCGCTTGCAGCCCGGCGACTGAAATTTAAACACGCTCTTAGTGGACAAAAGTTGCCCTTTTGCCTACTTTTGCCCGCCTCCAACCTGTTCCTCAAGCCTGGCAAACCCCTCCAACACTGGAACGGCAGCAACCCACGAAACCGGAAACCATCGAACCAGAAACCCTTCTAACCAAAAACCCTTTTTTCATCATGGCTACTACGACAAAAAAAACATCGGACAATGGCGCTGCGGCACCGCGACTTGAAAACCGCATCGTCACCCTTGACGAGTTCATCATCCGTACTGAAAAGGACTTCGAGTATGCCACCGGCGAACTGACCGGCCTGCTGCGCGACATCGGTGTAGCAGCCAAGATCATTAACCGGGAAGTGAACAAAGCGGGCCTCGTCAATATCCTCGGCGTAGCCGATGGCGGGGACAACGCTTCCGGCGATACCCAGCAAAAACTGGATGTATATGCCAACGACAAACTCATCGAGTGCCTCCAAAACAGCGGCGAATGCTGCGCCATCGCCTCCGAGGAAAACGACGATATCCTTCAGGTTTCGCCCGTCAGCTCCAAAGCCAGCAACTACATCGTTCTGTTCGACCCCCTTGACGGCTCCTCCAACATTGACGTTAACGTGTCGGTAGGCACTATCTTCGCCATATACCGCCGCCAAAGCGACCCATCCGGGCCAGCCAGCAAGGCCGATTTCCTCCAGCCCGGCACGAAGCAAGTGGCCGCTGGCTATGTTCTGTACGGCACTTCCACCATTCTCGTTTACACCACCGGGCACGGCGTGAACGGATTCACGCTCGACCCCAGTATCGGCGAATTTTGCCTCAGCCACCGCAACATGCGCATCCCCGCAAACGGCCAGTTTTACGCTGTCAACCAAGGCTATTACTCCAAGTTCGACCTCGAAATGCGCCGCTACATTGACCACTGCAGCGACCAAAACTATGGCCTGCGGTACATCGGTTCCATGGTCAGCGATATCCACCGCATCCTCATTCAGGGCGGTATATTCCTCTATCCCAGCACTCGAAAATTCCCCAAAGGCAAACTCCGCCTCCTGTATGAGTGCAACCCGCTGTCCATGGTCATCGAACAGGCCGGTGGTAAATCCCTCACGACGCAGCTCAAACGTATTCTCGATATGGAACCCAAAGAGCTCCACCAGCGCTGCACCATTGCTATCGGTTCGCCTGGTATGGTGGACGAGCTCCAGGCTTTCGTGGAGCGGTATTCGGCACTGCCGCTTTAAGCGGGTGAGCGGGTGAGCGGGTGAGCGGGTGAGCGGGTGAGCGGGTGAGCGGGTGAGCGGGTGAGCGGGTGAGAGGGTGAGCGGGTGAGCGGGTGAGCGGGTGAG
>JBJXEZ010000180.1:0-6588 GCA_046153695.1 Saprospiraceae bacterium | reverse complement strand
TTAGGGGAACGTTTTTTGTAATCAAAGGCGAATATTTATAATGAAAAGAAAAACAACGAACGGCTAACAGCAGTTTGGCAAAATGGCGGGTGTAGTGCTAAATTCAAGTTCAGTTCTTCGATTGAGCTTTTGTGCAAAACTGAACATTTGTGCTCCGATTTCCGCCACTTCGCCAAGCTGCGAAACGTTAGCGTTCATTGAAGAAAGACAAAAATAAAAAATGCGAATATGAATTTTTCAAAGTTAGTACCAAGTGTGTTCTATATCGACATTGCAGACGGACTTAAATTATTTGTCGATTGTTTGAAATTTACAATTGAACACCAAGATTTAAATACATCACAACCATATTGTGTATTAAGTAAGGACGGAATAAGAATTATGGTATTTCAAGACGAACAATTAGCCAAAGAGCATTACCCAGAGCTAAGGCTTGAAACAAATAATATTGAAGAAGTATTTACAGAAGTATCGTTTTCTCATCCTCATCTACTTCACCCAAATCTTAGCAAGGTTACGAAAAGACCTTGGGGAGCAAAAGAATTCGCAATTTTAGATAATCAAGTAGGAATTAGATTTCAACAATGGTAAAAAATATTATCAAAAAAACAACGAACCGCTAACAATGTGTATCTGCCCATTGCGGCAAAAGCCCGCAACGGCAGATACACAAACCGTCAGATTGTGAAAAAAAGCCCCATATTCCCTTTTCGGTCTGCGGAATCGAGCTATCTTTGAGCCATCGCCGCCGCCGGCACTACCAATGCGTACAAAATGAGCCACCTCATTATTCCGCTGCGGCAAAGTCAGCAGCAAGGGAAATATGGTTTGCAAAATCCGGCGACGGACGGCTCCTGTTCCAGCCAAATCGCTTTATCATTGCACCCAGGGACTCTCGAGTTCCAGTCATGGCGTGTACGTGTTAGGTGTAAGCAACCCAAACGTACACGCTTTTTATTTTTTAACCATGCACAGACCCCAATAAACCCTAATTTCTTCACGAACCATTGAAAATTATTTCAGTCGCTTTATCTCACTGACTTGAACCGGCATTATCAATTTCCCAAATGGCTAAAGTCGAGCTAAGATGGTCATGCCCCTGGCGAGCGGCATACTTTACTCTTTGTCGGAGCGGAGGTTGAAACAATATAGGCTTTACCTATCTACGAAAAAATTCGTAGAAAAATTTGTTGCTACGAAAAACTTCGTAGATGTTTGCAACTTCAATCGGGCGCTCTTGTCCCTTTGGCGGCTATTTTTTAAAAAAAGCGATGCAAACAAACAAACCGACCGAGTCCGAGCTCGAAATTTTACAGTTGTTGTGGGCCTTGGGGCCGTGTACGGTGCGTACCGTGAATGAGCACCTGAACACTCCGGGCGGCTCGCCGCGGAACCTGCGCCGATTAGCCACATCCGCGCCGAGGGAGGTGGGGTACACGACCACCCTGAAGATCATGCAGATTATGTACGAAAAGGGCCTGGTAGCCCGGGAAGAAGACGGTCGCACCCACGTGTATGCTGCTGCCGTCAGTGAGGCGGAAACACAATCGGTCCTGCTCCAACAGTTCGTTGATGCCGCTTACCGCGGCAGCGCTATGAAACTTGTCATGCAGGCACTCGGCAACCACGAAGCCAGTCCGTCCGAATTGGACGAGATTAAGGCCCTGCTCGCTCAAATTGAACAAGATCAATCCGAGCCATGAACAGCCTGCTTTTTTTGTCCGACGAAACCGTCCAGGCCCTCGGCTGGACCCTGGTACACGCGCTATGGCAAGGCGCGGCCATTGCACTCGCTCTCTGGTTGGTGCTGCCGCGCCTGAAGTCGGCCCGCCAACGGTATCGGGCTGCCTACGGCGCGTTGACCGGCCTCGCCCTTGTATCGGTGGCCACGTTTGCGCTGGTGTACGAGCCGGCAATACCGATCGTTCAGGTAGCTCAGCCGCTGAGCGTTCCGGCAAACGGGCTGCACATGGGCCTGATTGCCGGAACGCCGGATATGCTTTCCTTGCTTTCTGACAAATTAGAAGCCTGCAACCCGTTCATTGTCGCGGTGTGGCTACCTGGCTTTGTCTTTTTTCTGCTTCGGCTTGCCACTGGGCTGCACTATGTACACGGTTTGCGAAGCCGGCAAAATCGCCCGGCAGAGGCTCGTTGGCAAGAGCGGCTGCGCGAACTGGCCACCCGTATTGGGCACTCCCGTCCGGTAGGTTTGTTGGAGTCGGCACTGGTGCGGGCACCGATGGCTTTCGGATTTTTCAAGCCGATCATCTTGTTGCCCATCGGCATGACCAACCAGCTATCTCCGGCCGAGGTGGAGGCCGTACTGGCGCACGAACTGGCGCATCTGGCTCGCCGCGACTGGCTGTTCAACCTGCTGCAAACGGTAATCGAAGCCGTTTTTTATTTTCACCCGGCGGTCTGGTGGATTGCGGCCTTGATACGTGCCGAGCGCGAAAATTGCTGCGACGATACAGCTGTAGCCCTCACGGGCAATCGCTTGGCTTATGCCAAAACGCTGGCTCGTTTGCAGGAAATGGCCCGGCCGGCCGTTGTGCCCGCTCCGGCCTTGGGTCTGGGCGGCTCTCCCACCTTATTGTACCGCCGCTCGTCGCTTCTGGAGCGAATAAAACGCATTCTTCACCAACCACAACAACACACCACCGCTATGGAAAAAACAATCGCACTGGCCGTGCTCATGGCACTCGCCGCCTTTTTCACGCTCCGCGCCAATACGCCGCCTGTACTGGCCGAGGCGGTTCGCCACATCGTGGAAGCACCCCAAACCTGGCTTGCAGAAGCTGCTCCGCAACTATTTGCCAAACAACTATCAGCAACTGATACGGTGCCGCCCGTGCCCAAGACAACCCGAAAGATCGTACACGAAGACGGCGACAGGGTAGTCGAAATCGAAATGGACGGCAACCAAATCAGCCGACTTGTACTTGACGGTAAAGAAATCCCGCCCGCCGAGTATGAGCAACACCGCAAACTGACCGAGGAAATCCTTAGCGATGCAACTCCGGTAGCTGCGCCCGAAGCGTTCGCGCCCCTACACACGCCGTTTGCGCCATTTGCGCCGCTTGCGCCGCTTGCGAACCTGACGTCTACCATTTCCACAGAAACGGATGACGAGGGCAATACCGTCGTCCGCTTGGAACAGGACGGCAAACCCGTAGAAATCCGGGTAAAGGACGGTGAGGTTTGGGTGGACGGCAAAAAATTAGAAAAAGGCAAAAAACTGGACCTGCCCGGCATTTTTTTCTGGAACGGCGACAATGGACATGTTTTCAACTTGGACGGACACGAATTCCCCATGCCTAAAATGGACGGCAAAACCTGGGAATATTTCCACGCTACCGCTCCCGCTCATCCGCCCCACGCACCTGACGCACCGGCTGCACCGGCTGCGCCTGATGGGTTTTGGCGTGCCGCCCCCGAAGGCGCGTATAATTTCTACTACAGAACTCCTGAGGGCACCAACCTGAGGTTGCGTGAATTCGCACAGCCTGCACAGGAGGCTAAACGCAACCGCGAGGAAGCCCTGCGTGATCTGGAGCGCCAGCGCGAGCAGATCGAACGCGAATTGCGCGAATTAGGCAGGGAGCGTAAACAAAACAACAAAGAATTGGACAAAGCCCTTGACGGAGAGCGAAAAGCCATGCGCGAGGCACAGCGGGCCGTTGAACAGTACGGGAAAGCCAGGCAGGAGGCTATGGAACGCGCCCAGGAATTACAAGGGGCGCGTGCTGAAATGCTTGACCGCGTCCGCGATAATCAGGTGAGCGTATTTCGTGGCAAGATTCAATCCACGAACGATTACCTCCGGGATGCCCTGCTGCGCGATGGCCTTATCAGCGACCCCGACAAGTACTCCATGGAGTTCACAGGCAAGTACTTGCGCGTGAACGGCAAAAAACAGCCCGACGAGGTGCATGAGCGCTACCTTGAGTTGTATCACGCCAAAACAGGGAAAACACTGGATAAAAAAGACATGATCCGGGTAGAGGTGAGCAACTAATCCCAGAGATTGGAACACCATTTTTTAGCTGCACAGGGGCATGAAAGACGTTGCCCCTGTGCGCTAAAAAAATGACTGCCCGCGCTCCTGAAAAAACCGCTATTGTTCTTTTTTCTGGTTTGGCGGCTTCTCCACGTTTCGTGCCCGCGGTTCTCTTCCCGCTTCGCGCAGGGCACGGCTGAGTATCCACTCCACTTGGCCGTTTATGCTCCGAAATTCGTCAGCGGCCCACTTTTCGAGCGCCTCGAACGTGGCTTCGTCCATGCGCAGCACAAAGTTTTTCTTGTTGGCCATTGTCTTCGATTTATTGGTGCAGCGTGCCGGTGTTCAGAACGGGTGTGGCATTTTTGTCGCCACAGAGCACGACCATGAGGTTGCTGACCATGGCAGCCTTTTTGTCGTCGTCTAAGTCCACAATTTTCTTTTTCGAGAGCTGTTCAAGAGCCATTTCCACCATACCTACCGCTCCTTCCACAATCTTGCTGCGAGCTGCTACGATGGCGGTAGCCTGTTGGCGTTGAAGCATGGCCCCAGCGATTTCGGTGGCGTAAGCCAGGTTGTTAATACGGGCCTCGATCACGTCAATACCGGCGATTTCCAGGCGCTCACTGATCTCCCGCGCGAGCTCATGGTTGACCTCGTCCGAGTTGGTGCGCAGGGTCACCTTGGCATCTTCATCCTCCAGGTTGTCGTAGCTGTACATGCCCGCGAGTTTGCGGGTGGCTGATTCACTCTGAATCTTGACAAACTCCTGGTAGTGCTCCACGGCAAAAGTGGCTTTGTAGGTATCGTCCACGCGATAGGCCAGTACGGTTCCGATCATGATCGGGTTGCCCTGCTTGTCGTTCACCTTCGCCACGGGCACGTCAAAAGTAACCGCCCGCAGCGAGACTTTTTTTCGGGTATAAAACGGGTTCACGAAGAAGAACCCGCTCTCTTTGACGGAGCCGACATAGGCCCCGAATAGCGTCAGTACCCGGCTGCTGTTCGGTTCGATGGCCACCAAACCCGGCAGTAAAAAAAGAGTGGACACAACAATTGCGGCAGAGCCGACGACAAAAAACTTGGACACCACCAAAACGATGCCACCAACCAACAGAAGCAAAGAAATTCCCAGCATACTCCACCCGGAAGCGGGTTTTACGATCTTTTCCATGACTAAATTATTTTTGATGTTTTAATGATATTGAAATGATGTCACAAAGATAGCGTTGCTTTTTTTAAAAAGTCAAGCAAGACAACCTGAAATCAGCGTAACGGCAGCAGTCGACCGACAAAAATGGGGTGCAGTGGCGACGAAATTTTCGGGAATGTGTCCGATCAACAACGAGCCAATGCTCTAATTGCCCTATTCTTGTGCCTCCAATGGACAACTCCTCTCCGAAGCAAGAACCGGAATATGTGGCGCCATCGGCCGATGTGCCACAGTTGCAGCAAAAGCGCCTGTACGCCACCTACATTCGCGCTATTGCGGCTTGTGCTGTGGTACAAATGCACAGTATCGGGACGTACCTGTACCAGTACGACCCAGCCAAGCCTACAGATGTGCATTTCGTAACCTCGGATGTTTTTTACGGCTTTTTGCGATGGGCTACGCCTTTTTTTATCATGATCAGTGGTGCGCTGCAGCTACATGCCTCGCGCCCCGAGCCCACAGCCGTTTTTTTAAAAAAAAGGCTGCAACGAGTGCTCGTACCCTTCCTGTTTTGGGGCACCGTGTATGCACTGTACTTGTTTCGCGGCGAGATGTATTTCGGCACAGGGCCATCATGGGAGCGGTTTGTAGAGGTGATTTTTTATCAGGACATCTACTTCCATCTGTGGTTTATCCCCATGATAGCGGGGTTATACATCTTCACGCCCGCGTTGCGGGTTTTTGTCCGAAGTGCCACAAGGCGGGAGCTGGAGTATTTTATTGGGCTGATTTTGGCCGTTAACGCACTCCATCACTTTTTGCCCGGTTTCTTCATGATCAAGCACTTTGCATGGTTTGGTTATGTAGGCTATTACCTGTTGGGCTATTACCTGAGTGCCTACCCGATATCATGGCAATGGAAACGGGTTGTTTATCCGCTCGCTCTGCTCATGCCTTTGCTCACAGCATTCGGAACATGGTGGCTGACCGTGCGCAAAGGAACCTACGATGAATCGATATATATTTACGCCAGCCCCAACGTGTTGCTGATGACTGCTGCGCTTTTCTTGTTTCTCAAAGACGTTGACTGGGTGGCCTTTTCCAGCCGTTACCCGCGCATACACCGAGCGGCAGGGTACATGGCTCAGGTCAGTTACGGGGTATATTTCATCCACCCTATTGTTTTGGACGTACTGAAAAACGGCTACATTTTCGGGCAGCATATCAACCCGCACAGTTTTTTCAACTACCCGCTTCATCCTGCACTCGCCGGGCCTATGGTGGCTGTACTGGCGATAGGCATTTCGGTCGGACTGATCACGCTCATGGGGAAATCGGGTACACTGAAAAAATGGATCATGTAAAAAAGGTTTCTGGTTTGAAGGTTAGAGGGTTTCTGGTTGTCCCAAATCAGGACCCCTCTAACCTTCAAACC
>JBJXEZ010000206.1:0-48446 GCA_046153695.1 Saprospiraceae bacterium | reverse complement strand
CGGTCCTTTCCTGTATTCTGTAGATGGAGGCCAGCATTTTCAATCCCTGGCATCTTTTCAGAATTTGAAGCCGAACAATTACACACTGGTCATTCAGGATGCCAATGGTTGCGAAGTGGAGACCTTGCTGAACGTTCCGGAGCCTCCGAAACCGGGTGTTGATTTGCCTCCGGTGTTTACGATCCAACTTGGCGAAGGTCAACTGTTGGAGCCGATATTGCCCGCGACCTTTCCGATCAGCGCCATCGACTCAGTGGTATGGGATCCATTGACCGACCTGAGTTTTACCGGCACTTCTATCCAGGCACAATTAACGCCAACAGCCAACCCGTTGAAACATACGAAGTATAAACTCACGCTTTATACGAAGGAGGGCTGTAGCGTAAGTGCCAGTACGCAAATATGGGTGAGAACAAAACTGGACATTTATGCGCCCAACGTGATCAAACCGGATGAGCCGGAGAACCCGCAAAATGCGTATTTTACCTTGTACACCACCAGTGTAGGTATAGACAAGATCATCCAGTTACAGGTTTACGACCGCTGGGGATCACAGATATGGTCAAAGCAGAACTTTCAGCCCAATGACCCGACCGAAGGCTGGGATGGCACGTACAAAAGCGAAGCCCTCAACCCGGGTGTATTTGTCTGGTGGGCCGAAATATTGCAGATAGATGGGCAGAAAATCCATCTACAAGGAGGGGTTACGATAGTGCGATGAGGCTGTCCTGTTCGCCTAGGGGCCTGCTGATAAAAGCCGCCTGCCTCGGCTATACGACCTGCCGCTCACAGGAAACCCGCTTGCGCGCCCTTACCGACATGGACATTGTCGGACGGCACCTGTGTGTGACCGCAAGCATCGGTACCGCGACAAATCACGACCAAGTCGTATTTTATCCCTAGTGTATCCGCCTGTTCCGGATACGCTGGCTTATGCCGGGCCACAAAGCCACGGCGAAAGTACAGGTTGGCGGTTTATACCCTGCGTTGAAGATTTTTTTAAAAAAAATCTAAATTGAAAATCCAAGAAGGGGAACATCCTCGTAGATAAAGGTCAAACATTGTTTACCAAAAATTTTTAAACAATCATGACCAACACAACGCGTAAACTTAATCGCATTCCAGCGATTTTGGTGCTGCTTTTGGCTACTTTGGCGCCCAATTTGTTCGCCTCCAGCCACCGCGAAGCACCACTCATCGCAAACGATCCCTTGGCCGACAACACGGATCTGTACGCATTCCGAAGTCCCGACGACCCCAATACGGTGACGATCATTGCGTGCTACATTCCAGCGCAGTTGCCCTACGGAGGCCCCAATTATAGCACGTTTGGGGAAAACATCCGTTACGAAATCCATGTGGACAACGATGCCACGAAGCCAGGTGATGAAATCATCTATCGCTTCACGTTCACGCGTGTGAACGAAGACCCGACGACGTTTTTCAATATTCGCTTAGGCAAGCAGAATTTGAAAACGACCTACAAATTAGAGCGCAGCCTGGACGGCGGTGTCTCGTTCACCACCATTATCAACAACGGAAAAGTGCCGCCGCCCAACATTGGGCCGCGCTCCATCGAAGGCGGCGCAGGGCTGAATACCACGTATGACCAGTTGATTAGTGCTGCCATCGAGACGGCTTCCACTGGGGAGCAGGTCTTTTGCGGCCCTTCCGATGACCCGTTTTATGTAGATTTGGGTGGGGTTTTCGACCTTGGCGACATGCCGCGTCAAGGAGGGAGCTCGCGCGACGGCTTGGGGCGCTACAACGTGCATTCCATTGCTATCAAAGTGCCGATCAGCATTTTGCGTAAAACTGGCGCGCCCGCTACACCCGTCAATATTCTCGACCCGGACTATGTGATCGGTGTATGGGTTTCGGCCAGCCGCCCTGTCACGCGCACATTACAAACCGACGGCTCGAACCCACAAGATGCGGGCAACTGGGTGCAAGTATCGCGCCTCGGCATGCCGTTGACAAACGAGGCAGTGATTCCGATTGGTCAAAAGGACTACTGGAATCGTATCACGCCGTATCAGGAGTTGGCTGACAATATTCTGGATGAATATTTCTACAATCCTGAATTGGCTCTTTACATGGATGATTCTCAATTCGGCGGTGCGGTGCCTGCTTTTGCCAAATTGCGTGTTCAGCGCAACTCGCTCGGTTCGTTCGATTTCGGGAATGGAAAAAATGGTCTCTTCGGACTGAAAGGCAATCCGGCTCTGGCTGGAACCGCCCTCGACGATGCCGTTTTCGGGACATTGTTGCTACCTGCTGCCAACAAACCGAGATCGGTGGATTTGTGGCCAATTTTCCACACAGGTGTACCGAATTTTCCGCCTTACCAACTCGCCACTGGCAAAAACGGCAACCCGCTCGCTGTAGGCAAACCGTTTATTCACAACTTTTTGCCGAATGGCGGCGATATGTTGCGCCTGAACATGGCGACCCCTGTGACGCAACGCAACGACCCGGCTTTCAGTCCCCTCGGCATCGTGCAGGCAGCAGTTTTGGGCTTAACCGACCCGGCTTACAACACGAATACCAACCTTCAATTCATTCCTAACATGGACGGCTTCCCGAATGGTCGTCGCCTGGAAGATGATGTCACGCTCATTGAATTACAAGCAGTTAGCGGCGTAGCATTGGCAGCCATCGGCCTTTGGTACGACGACTACATCGCTGGCGGCAGCCCCGTCACGCAGGGTTTGCTCAACGTGCTGACTTACCGCACGGGTGTAAACAACAATGACAAAGCGTTCAAAGCCAATTTCCCTTATGTGGCTTCTCCCTGGGTTGGCACTGAAGTAGGGGAATAACGATGATTGATTCATGATGAATGCTAACCAGACAAATCATTCATCTCTCATCATTCAAAGTTCATCATTCGTTAAATCATTCAAATTCAAAAAGATGAAATCATTTTTCAAACATAGCTTGGCGGCGCTCCTGATGCTTGTGTCGCTGGCGACGGCAATAGCTTCCAGCCACCGCGAAGCGCCCCTCATCGCCAACGACCCATTGGCTGACAACTGCGACCTTTATGCATTTCGCAGTCCGGACAACCCCAATACCATTACAATTATTGCCACGTATGTTCCGCTTCAGTTGCCGCAAGGCGGCCCAAACTATTTTTCATTTGGAGAAAACATCCGCTACGAAATCCATGTGGACAACGACGCGACTAAACCCGGCGACGAAATCATCTATCGTTTTACGTTTAAGCAAGTAAACGAAGACCCAACAACGTTTTTCAATATTCGCCTCGGCAAACAGAATTTGAAGACGACGTACACACTCGAACGCAGTATGGATGGCGGTGCTACGTTTCAAACAATCGTCGCTAACGGCATCGTGCCTCCGCCGAACGTCGGCAAGCGCTCCATCGAAGGTGGTGCGGGGTTGAATACAACTTACTCTGCCCTCATGAGTAACGCTATTTCGACCGCTACCAGCGGCGAAAAAGTCTTTTGCGGTACTTCCGACGACCCTTTCTTTGTGGATTTGGGCGGCGTGTTCGACCTCGGCGATTTGCCCCGCCAAACATCGGGCAACCCTCGTGACGGCGTGAAGTGTTTCAACGTCAGCACGATTGCTATTCAAATACCAATCAGCATGTTGCGCAAACCAGACGCGCCCACCACACCTGTCAACATCCTCGACCCTGACTATGTAATTGGCGTTTGGGCTTCTGCCAGCCGGCAGCAAATCCGCACCCTGTCAGCTTCCGACAACCCAACGTATTCCGGCCCCTGGGTGCAGGTATCGCGCATCGGTATGCCACTGACGAATGAAGTGGTGATACCGATTGGTTACAAAGATTATTGGAATGCCATCACGCCCTACCAGGAGTTGGCTGACAATATTATGGACGAATATTTCTACAATCCTGAACTTGCCCTGTACATGGACGACACTCAATTCGGCGGTGCCGTGCCTGCTTTCGCCAAATTGCGTATTCAGCGCAACTCGCTCGGTTCATTCGATTTCGGCAATGGAAAAAATGGCCTCTACGGACTGAAAGGCAATCCGGCTCTGGCTGGAACCGCCCTCGACGATGCCGTTTTCGGAACGCTGCTACTGCCAGCGGCCAACAAACCGCGATCAGTGGATTTGTGGCCGATTTTCCACACAGGTGTACCGAATTTTCCGCCTTACCAACTCGCTACTGGCAAAAACGGCAACCCGCTCGCAGTAGGCAAACCGTTTATTCACAACTTTTTGCCGAATGGAGGCGATATGTTGCGCCTAAATATGGCGACCCCTGTGACGCAGCGCACAGACCCTGCATTCAGCCGGCTCGGCATCGTGCAGGCAGCCGTGTTGGGCTTGACCAATCCGACTTACAACGCTAATACCAACCTTCAATTCATTCCTAACATGGACGGCTTCCCGAATGGCCGCCGCTTGGAGGATGATGTGACGCTCATTGAATTGCAGGCAGTTGCTGGAGTCGCGCTGGCAGCCATCGGGCTATGGTACGACGATTACACCGCCGGCGGCAGCCCCGTCACGCAGGATTTGCTCGATGTGCTGACCTACTCCACGGGTGTGAACCAAAACGACGTGGCCTTCAACACAACTTTTCCTTACGTCGCAATGCCGTTCAGCGGCACTAGCGACTGCGGCGGCCTGATTTATACTTCCACGAACAACCCCGGCGGGGGCATCACCGGCTTGAGTCAAAAGGCCGTTTTGATGAAAAATTACCCGAATCCGTTCCAAGGCCAGACGACATTTGAGTTTAAAGTGAATCAGGCGACCGACGTGACAATTCAAATTTTCAATTTGAGCGGCGTACTCATTGCTACACCATTTTCGGGCTATTTGCTTGAAGGCGAGCACACGCAAACATGGAATTCGACACAGTTGCCCGCAGGTTTTTATGTCGCCAACCTGTACGACGGCTACGGGAATTTGCTGCAAACGGGCAAGTTGTTGAAACAATAAGATTTGAAGCCCAGCCATTTGAATCTTTAAACAGGCTGCCTGCCCCATGCAGCCTGTTTTTTATCCAATTTCATTTTCTCGCGTTCCTTACGCTTTATTTTCACATATACCTGCAAACATAATTTTCAAAAGATATCAACATGTACCGTTCTGCCTTTTTACCAATACTGCTCTTTGTCAGCCTGCTTTTCGGCGCATGTACTCAAAAAGGGGACATCAAAATCGCTAAGGGCAGCCTATCTCCCGATGAAATTGCTGCCTTGATCCCTGCGTTGCTCGACCGTAACGCTGCCATTAGAAACGGAAAAGAATGGGATGATGTACAAAACTTCTATGGCACACAGCGTCAGGCAATTATTGACGATCAAAACGCTTTGGAGCCGCGCTTGTTAATGGCCGAACTTTTCCTTCAGGAAGCCCGTGTCACCGGCGAGCACCCGCATTATTATCCTGCAGCGATGCAAATGCTTGACGACGTATTGGCACGTATTCCGCAAACGGATTTTGCCAATTTGAAAACCGAACAAAAAGATATTCTTTTTCGTACGCTGGCTGCCAAAGCGAGTACCCAACTGTCGCTCCACGACTTTTCCAACGCACTCGAAACAGCCAAAAAAGCCGTTGCCATCAACCCCCACAATGCCCAGATTTACGGCGCTCTCGTTGATGCCAATGTCGAACTTGGAAACTACGCCCAAGCCGTCGAAATGGCTGACAAAATGGTGAGCATTCGCCCCGATTTGCGCTCCTATTCGCGGGTGTCGTACCTGCGCGAGATTTACGGCGACGTTGCCGGTTCTATTGAGGCGCTCGATATGGCCATCAAAGCAGGTATGCCCGGCCAGGAGGCTACTGCCTGGGCGCGGCTCACGCTTGGCAACCTGCACAAAACATACGGCGATTGGGAAAAGGCCGAAATGCAATACCAAATGATACTGGCTGAACGGGCAGATTACCCCTTCGCCATTGCCGCTCTCGGCGAGGTGGAAATGCATAAAAAGAAGTACGAAAAAGCCGAGGAATTGCTCAACAAAGCCACTTCTATCATCCCGGAAGTCGATTTTTATGAAACACTGGCCCACCTCTACAAAGCAACAGGGCGAACAGCGGAATATCAGGCGCTTGTTCCCGAAATTTTGAAAATGATTCAAATGGATGTGGATAAAGGCCACAACATGAGCCTCGAACTAGCTATGCTATACACCGATTTGCTGCCCGACAATGACAAAGCACTGCAATACACGCTCGGCGAATATCAAAAACGCTCCGCCAATATTGACGTGAACCGCCTGCTTGCCAGAATTTATGCAAACAAAAAAGACTTTGCCAAAGCCAAAGAACACTTTGTCAAAGCCTCTGTCACCAAATCGAATAATCCCGAACTATTGGAATTGAAAAAAATCCTGAAAGGGTAGGAATACATCACAGCTCCATCACCGTCCCACAGTGTTTGCACGTCCGTGCTGCCAGGTCGTTTTTGAAGGCTTCGATTGCTGCTTTGATCTGGGTGCTGATGTCGGTCAGCGGAAAACTGGCCTCATGCAATTTTTGGCCGCAGCCTTCGCAGTACCACATGAGTTTGTCTATTTCTTTGGGGCGGCGGGTGCGCTCCATGACGAGGCCCACCGTGTTGGCCGGGCGCTGCGGTGAGTGGGGCACGCGAGCAGGCAGGAGAAACATATCACCCTCGCGGATGTCAATCGTTTCGGGTTTGCCCTCGTCGTTGATGATCTTGACCTGGATATCGCCCTCCAGCTGGTAAAACCATTCCTCGCCGTCCTCCCAGTGGTAGTCCTTGCGGCCATTGGGGCCGCCAACGATCATGACGATGAAGTCGTCGTTGCCAACGTACAGTTGCTTGTTGCCCACTGGCGGCTGAAGCAGGTGGCGGTTTTCGTCAATCCATTTTTGGAGGTTGAACGGTTTTGCGATTGCCATGGTGTGTTGTTTTTTATGGCAAATGTACACTCACCGCTGCGCATACGCCACCTCGCCCCGCCGAAAATCCTCCCGAACCGGCTGGAACACGTCAATAAGGCGGCATGCTGTGATCGCCCGGCCCGAATGCGGCACGTTGGAGGGAATAACGATCGACTGCCCGGACCGCAAGCGCATGGTTTGGCCACCGAGAACGAACTCGAACTCGCCCTCCAGCAGGTTGGTCACCTGCTCGTGTACATGGGCGTGCTCGAGCAATTCGGCACCGGCTTCCACATTCACAAAGGCGATAGTCATATTTTCGGTGTGAAGCATACGGGCTGTGAACCCGCGGGTGATCTCGAAAGGGGCCAGATCGGCGATAGTGATTGACATATTGATCGTGTTGAAAAATTTATTTGCCCAGCAAAAACAGTACGGGAACTTCCAACCGCCCCTGCCAGGCCCTTTCCGAATGGTCTTCCCCTTCAAAAACACGGGATACCCAGTTGGTTTCGGAAAAACCCCTGGCCAGCAGCACCGCGTCGGCCTGTTTTTGGAAAGGCGGGTACAGGGCATCCAGCGTGGCCGTGCCGTGATCGAAGTAAATTTTGTGCGTGCCCGGATCGGGAAGGCTGGTTTGCATGTACTGCATGAACGCGGCGGGGATAGGGTTGTTCTCCGCCCGGAATATGCCCGGCCAGTGCGTAGACAGGCACGCCGCGCCGCCGAACACCTCCGGGTACTCGCAAACGGCGTACAGGGAGATCAAGCCACCCATGCTGGAGCCGGCGACGAACGTGTGTTCGCGACCAGAAAGCGTGGAAAACTGTGTGTCCACAAATGGTTTGACTTCTTCGACCAGAAATTTCAAGTACCGATCCGACTGCACTTCGGCGCCAAACAGGATTTGGCCGCTGCTGCGGGCTTCCTGCAGCAAGGATTCCCGTTGCGCTGCTGAAAGCAACTCATAGGGTTTTTGAGGAAAATACTCGCTGTGCCTTTTGGAACTGTTGTTCCAGATGCCGACCACGATACAGTCGCGGATTTTGCCCTCGGCAAGCAGGCGGCTGAGGGTCTCGTCAACGCCCCATTCCTGTTTGTTCCAGGTAGTCGTCGCATCGAAAAGCATTTGCCCGTCGTGCATATACAACACGGCGTATTTTTTTGCAGGATCGTAGGCGTCTGGCAGCCACACGTCCACGGTGCGTGCATCTACGAATCGGGACGGGAAATTCTCGAACCGGCGCAACGTGCCGGTAGCATGGGCTGAGTGCCGGGCAGCTGCGAGGGCTGCTAAAAAAAGCAGGATAAGTTTCATCTTCGGGCCGTTCTTGTGTTCTGTTCCACAAATTTCGATCAAAAGTAGGCCAAAAGACGCGTCCCTCGGTTGCTCATCAAGGCTAAAAAATTTTGAGTTCTACCGCCGAAACGGCACTTCCACCTCCACGCCCTCTGCGCCCGCAGGTGTCCAGTCGAACCGCCGCACCAGTCGCTCGGCTGCCTCGTCGCAGCCGTGGCCGAGGGATTGGAGCACGCGTACATCGCCAGGTTTGCCGTCGACTCCAACGGAAAACAACAAGCGCACACTACCACTGACATTGTTGTTCCGGGCGGCTGCCGTCAGCCGGGCATTGTCGCGCAGGTACGTACGGAAGGCCGCCCAGCCACCGACTGGTGCCGCCGGCAAGGCCGTATCAACTTGCCATGCCACTCGGCTAGCACCATCTCCGTCCATTTTTTTTCGTTCCAAAACGCCGGTCGGGGGCGCGGAGACGGGCTTATTCAACACATCCTCAGCGGCTTTTTCTTTGGCTTGGTTCATTGCCGTTACCACAGGTTTGGCGGGGGCAGGCTGCTGCTGAGCGTAGGATGCCGTTTCTGCCCAGTTGGGTCTGGCGGTATCCTGGACGGTCCCGGTTAGTGATGGTGCCGGCGCGATTTCTACTTGGGGTGTTTCTGTGGCTACTGCCACCACATCGTCATCCAGGGAATTCGCTTCCTCCACTGGTTCCGCCGGCCGTGGACGGGCGGCTGTGGGCAACGGGGCAGGGTGGGGCGCGTCGCGTACGGCAGGTGGGGCTGCGTCGGCGATGTCGTTGGCTGATGCGGTCATGTCCGGAGCGGCTTCATTTGCGGTTTTTTCCATTGTTTGGGCTATTGGCTGTTGGTCTCCGACGGGCATTTTGGGCCAAAAATATAGCGCCGCTACCACGACCAGCAACGCCGCAGCCGCAGCCCAAATGCCGAATGGGACTACCCTCCGAGCAGTTTTTTTGCTTCGCAAACGCTGGTGCAGGCGAGCGAGGTACATGCCGTGCTCGGCTTCGGGCAGTTCCGAAAAACCCGCCCAGGCTTCTTGCCGGAACGCATCGGCTTCCGTCAGGGCGTGCAACTCCCGTTCGTCGGCGCGGTCGAATGCGCCGGTCTGCCAGCGTTCCAGGAGTTCAAGGAAACGCGCGTCGTCGGTGTGCGGATGGTTCATGTTTCGTGCCTCGAACTGGTATTTTCCAAACAAATTTTCAAGTTGCGCCGCCCGTTCTGGATGTAGGATCGGACTTTCCCGACCTCTTCCGCCAGTAGTGTGGCTATTTCCTTGTAGGTTTTTTCTTCATAATAAAACATCGTCACGCTTGTCCGTTGGTGCTGAGGCAACTGCTCAAGGCATTTTTCGAGGGATTTGTCCTCGCTAACGGGCAACTCCACTTCGAAGGCTGCCTCCACTGCATCGTAGTGCACCATATTTTCGGGGGCGTGGTAGTCAGTTGGCCGGCGTTGGTTTTTTCGCCATTCCATGAGGCAGTGGTTACGTGCCAATACGAACAACCAACCCCGAAACGATTCCACCTGGTGCTCCCTGGCCTTGCGCACCAATTCCTCGTAAATGTTCATCACCGCGTCTTCCGATTTGCCGGGGTCGCGCAGTATTTTCAGGCAAACCCCATAAACCATCGGCATGTACCGCTCGTACAGCAGACCGAGGTACTGCGCCTCACCGCTGGTTTGGTAACGTTCCAGCAGGGCCTCATCGGTCCACTGACTGGGCGTATCGGAGCGGAAAAACTGGAGCATGGGTTTGTTTGAAAAATAGAATGCGACAGGTGCTTGTCCGCCCAAAGGAACGGCAACGGATGCTGCCTGCTGCAAAAATGCACAAAACTCAATACTATTCCACGACCCCGGTAATCCACAGTGTTTCGGCCTTGCGCTGTTTGTCAAAAAACACGGTGATCTTTTTTTTGAAATCGCCGCGGCGGTCGGCGCTGTATTCGATGAGAACCTGCCCGGACTGACCCGCCTCCACCGGGGCTTCTGTCCAATCGGCAGCAGTGCAACCGCAAGTGGTGCGCACGGTTTCGAGTACGATCGGTTCGGTCAGCACATTTTGGAAGGTAAACGTAAACGTCGCTGTGTTGCCAGCGCGAAGTGTGCCAAAATCGTGTTCGGTTTCGGTGGTCCACTTGACTACGCTGGGGCGCGGCCCGGCGGCAGGCGCCGTGGCAAACACAACTAACAGGGCCAGAAAAGGAAATAGGTGGCGCATAAGAAAAAAGAGCCGGAGTGGGTTGGGCCTTACCACTCCGGCAGCTGCAAAGAACGGCGTTTTGGAACAAAATTTTACTCGCCGAGTGACAGGCCTCCGTTACTATTTTTTGGCCGCGGTGGCGGGCACATAGGCCGGGCAGTCGCCCGACAACTTGCACTTGGCCAGTTTTTTCCGGCCGTCAGCCTCTTCGATACGCTCGAGCTGGTTGCGGGCCGTGAGGATACCCATTTTTATTTTTTGCTCGATGAAGTAGGTTTTGCCGGCATCAAGCACAAGCAGCAATTCGGCTTTGTTTTCGGCGGACGACACGAACACACGTTTGCCGGGCTTGACGTGGGCAAAAAAGTAACGTTTGCCGTGGTTGCCCCCGATGTGCGTTCCGTCGCAAGTCACTTCCATACCGATACCATAGGCGGCGCTGGTGGGTCGCAAAAAATAAATGAGGGCCATACCTTCAGTCGGTTTCATGGTGCGCAGGCGCAGGTCTTCTGCGGGGTCTTCGATCTTGGTGGTGGAGCAGGCGGCGAGGCCGATGGCGACGATGGTGCCCAAAAAGGTTGTGCGAAAAAGGTGCTGGATGGTCATGGCTACGTTTTTTTGAATGTGAAAAAATTACCGGCGGGTATAATCGAGGGTGAGGCTCAAGCCTACGCCGATGCTGCGCGGGGCGGGCGAGGTCAATTTCAATCGCAATAAGGTGGTGCCGGGGGCTTTGGAATCGTAGGCGGGATTGTCGTACACGGTTGCATACTTCTTTTTCCCGGAGCCTATGGCCACGCCGATGAGGGCCGAAGCGGCGGTGAGGCCAAGCACGATGGGTACGTCAGCCGAGCTGTCGGTGGGCGAACCATAGATGTCCGTTGGGGCGCTCAGCACGCCGAGTATGCTTCCGAGCAAACCGGCACCGCCGAGGTACAAGGCCCAGGTACCGGCCTCGGTACCCACTTGTTTTTCGATGCGCAAAACGCGGGCAGCGGGCAGCGCCTGTTGTTTGCTGCTGGAAGCGCGTTTGAATTCATGTTGTTCGGTGCCTGTATTCAGGTTGACGAACTCAATTTGTTTGCCGTCCGTAGTGGTCAGGCGGCCTTTCAGCACGGAGGAGGGCAGTTGGTTGGTCTGGGCGTTGCAGAGGGTTGCGCCAAAGGCGAGCAGGACGAAAAGAATGTGTGTGCGGTTCATGTTGCGAATGGTTTAGATTGTTCGACATTGTACAGGCAAGTGCCGAAGCCAAATCAAACGTCAACACGACGCGACGAAATTTTTTTTCAAATCAATACAAACCCCGCCCAGTAGTACGGGTGCGCCCACTTCTCCTTGGCCCGAAAAGTGGCCTGTGTTTGCCGGAATGCCTCGCGGATGTCCATATTTTCGGTCAACCAGCGGTGGTAAAAGTCGCCCATGAACGCCTCGGTAGCCGCGTCGTCTACGGGCCATAACGTGAGCAGGAGGTGCCGTGCGCCGGCTATTTTGAACGCCCGTTGCAGGCCGTACACGCCTTCTGCATCGCGCACGTCGCCGAGGGCGCTTACACAGGCAGACAATGTGACTAGCTGCGTACCCTCAAAGTTGAGCGCGGCTACCTCGTAGGCTGTGAGCAGGCCGTCGTCGCGGGTGCCGAGGGGAATTTGCCCGCTACCGCACGCTTCGCCGCCGCCAGCCAGTACGAGGTAGGAGCGAAACATGGGGTTTTCGGCCCACCGAAACGCATTTTCGCCTGGGCGTATGGGCTTTTTTCCTTCAGTCGGCAGGTAAATACCGTGCGTGCCGACATGCAGCAAGCCCGGTGGTTTTGGCCCCGAATGGCGGTAGCATTTGAGCCGCTGCTCCACGGCATTACTGCCGGAAACCGCCTCGTACGGGGTGCCGCGCTCGCCGAGCAAACCGGCCAGTGCGGCCTGCTCGCGGGCGGTGCCGGGCAGGGTGTCGCCACAGCTCGAGCCACCTCGAGTGCCGGGGGGAAGGAAATCAGAAATATCGGCCCGGCGCGTTTTCGCCATTACCACGTCCGGCAGCAGTGCTGATGCTGGCGATTCGCAAGTGTTTTGGCGGGCGGCTTCAGCCAATTGGGCACTGTCGCAGTGGTACTGCACACCACCAACAAGCAACGCCGAGCGCACCGCGCTGCCGGGCAGGAGCGGACGAGGGAAGGCCAGTTCGCGGGTACTCGTCATTTGTCCGAGCACAAACCGGTCGGCCAGTACGCGGCCGCCGGCATCCTCCACTGCGGCAAAACTGACTTGGTTCAAGAGTCCTGCCGGGGCAAAAAAAACACGCCGGACTCCACGGAGTTGTTTTTCCAATGGCCGCCACAACAGGTCGTGAAACTCGGAAGCGGCTGTTTTTCGGCCATTGGCGCGTGCCCGGTACTGGCTGGCGATGGTGTGGGGCAGGGACCGAACCCGGCGTTCAAGCAATGCGGCCAAAGTGGCTTCGTCGCACAGGTCAGCAATTTCGGGCCGCCGCAGGCCGGGCCGCACGACGAGGGCGACGTAGCGCGTACTGCTGTCGCGCTCGGAAGGCACGCGCAGGAACTCCACCGCCGCGTCGTCGGGGGCGAGGGCGGCCTGCACGTCGCGCCAAGTGGTCTTTTTGCGGGCATGGGCCAGGGGCAGGTAGGTAGCGGTGAGGCGACTTTCAGTGGCGGTCAATTCGCGCTCAAGGCTGTCCAGCGGGTAGTCCGGGCGTGCCTTGGCACTCTGGTTGACGACTAATTGGCGCAGGTCGTTCCAATGGCGGGCGAGTGCGGCAGTGGCAGAGTCGGGGCTGTTTCGGGCGGATTCAAGGGCGGAGCGGGTCTGATGCAAGAGCAGGTGGCTGAGGGCGAGCGCGTTGTCGTACAGTATCTCGGCAGCCTGTGGAAAACGGCGGCGGTAGCGCAACAGGAATGCGGCAATATGGTCGTATTGGGGCGTGAAATTTCGGGCAAAGGCCTCATCGGCACCGTAGCCGTACAGACCTGCGATGCGGTCGGTTTGCGCATCGAGCAGGGAATCTGTGAGCAGGAAGAGGGGCAGGGCTTTTTTAGGGGCACCGAGCCAGTCAGTGGAGAGAGCCGCCGAGCAAATATGCTGGGTATACTGGGGGTTGTTTGGATGGGGATTGGCTTTGAGTTGAGCGATCGCCAAGGCATTGTAGGCGCTGGCTGTGCGGCGCTGTTTGGCATCGTAGTGGATGGTTTTCAGGGAATTCAAAACCCTGCCGTAGATGATTCCGGTAGTGTCGCCGCAGGCCTGAAACGCAGTCAGGGATTTTTGAGCGTAAACGAGGGCAGAATCAAGTTTTCCGGAAGCATAGTATTCTGCGGATACATTGTATAGGCCCAGAGCGATTTCCTTAGTGCTCCCTTTGGCGAACTGTTGGTAAACCTGAAGCGACCGGAGGCTTTTTTCTTTGGAAGAATCCCGTATTCCGAGGTAAGCATACGCTACTGCCAAGTTGCCCAAAACCTGTGCATAATAAAAATTGTCCATGTCGTACTCCTTTTGGCTGTTCCGTTCGGTTTCCAATAGTACGGCCAACCCCTGCTCGAAAAAACCTTGTTCTGTGTAAAAGACCCCGATATTGTTTTGAAGGTCAAGTACGTTTCGCTGGGTTTTTCTCACATTTTTTTCAAAGATGCGCTGGCCCTCCAAATAAGCAGGGAGGGCAGATTCGATATTCCCTTTTACATAATGAATAAACCCGATGTTGTTCCAAAAGCTGCTCAAGTTGGCGTAATCTTTTCCCATAAACCGCTGGGCCAATTCCAAGCCTTCGGTTTCGAGTTTCAGTGCCAAATCGTAACGGCCCATGGCCGTGTAGCAAAGCCCTTGCCCGTTCAATGCTTCGGCGTAAAAGTAGTTTTGGGTATCGCAAAGCGCCTGCGCCCGCTTAAAATCGTCGAGTGCCAAAATATATCGCCCAAGCCGATACCGGGCATTTCCCCGAGAAATCCACAACACCGCGCGAAACGGGTGTTTTTCCCAAACCTTTTCCCCTATAGGCAGCAGTTTTTCGATGGCTATCAGGCTGGAATCGTACAGCCCCACGGCATCGTAGGCCCTCGTCAGGCTCAGCGCCAGAGCAATATACGTTTGAGATGCTGTGTCGGCAGTTTGCTCCGAGACGCGTAAGGCGTTCTTTAAAATTGGCAACCCTTCCCGATGCTTCCCCTGTTCGATCAGTATGGCCGCCAAGGTGTTCAGCCGGTTTATGTACCTGGAAGAAATGGAGTCGCCATTCAAGGCCGAAATTCCCAAGGCACGTCGGGCGTACTGTTCAGCCAACGGCATTTGGCCAAGGCGCTGGTAGAGCACTGCGTAATTATTGCAAACGGCACCATAGTCATGTACTGTAGTGTCTCCTGTTCTTAGGTAAATACTGTCTGCGCGGCGGTTAAATTCCATTGCACCGGGGTAGTCGGAACGGTAATACCGAAGCGTACCGAAGGAGCCAAGCACACTGGCAAACACCGTATCCTGTTCGCCAAATTCCTCGCGGCAGATGTCCATCAGCCGACCTGCCTTGGCGAGCTGCTCGGCTTTGTAGTATTGCCCGTTATTGATGTACTTCTCCACCGAATCGCGCAAGGGACGGCAACGGTCCTGAGCAGTGAGGGCAGCGGCAGGGAGAAACAGGGCGAAGAGGAGGACGGAGAAGGCGTTGCGGAACGAAAGCGTATTTGGCATGTTGCGCTGTTTTGTTGCAAACGTACATAAAACCTGCCCTGGTCGCGCATACGAACGGAGACGTTGCCCAGGCATCAAATTTTGGCGCTCGCGCCCCAATTTTTGTTTTCTTTGCCGCGCCAATTCCGCACTCGACCCATGCTCGTAAAAGCCTCATCCATCACCAACCTCACCGATGCCCGCTACTTCGCCGCAAAAGAAGTGGCCTTTTTGGGCTTCGGCCTTGAAGAAGGCACCGACGGCTACCTCGACCCCATGTACATGAAAGCCATTCGGGAGTGGGTGCAAGGACCCAGGATCGTCGGCGAGTTCGATCAGGCACCAGCGGCCTATGTGCGCGAGGCCGCTGCATTTTTCGGGCTGGATGCGGTGCAGGTGACGAACCCCAACGTACTGCCCGACTTGCAGGGTATCGAGACGATCCTGCTCGTTTCGGGGACGGAAAGGGCTGATGATCTGGAGCCTCTGCTGCAGCAAAGCATACCGTTTGCCACCCGTTTTCTGCTCGATTTTTCTACACCCGGGCTGTCCGATGCCTTGCTGGGTACTCAAGCCGATGCCTGGAAAAACCTGTTCGCTCGTTATCCTGTCTTGCTGGACATCAACGTGCCCGTCCAAAGCCTGCCGGGACTGTTGCAAACGCTGCGCCCGGCCGGGCTGGCGCTGCGCGGCGGCGCGGAAGAACGCGTGGGCATCAAGTCGTTTGACGAAGTTGACGCTATTTTCGATTGCCTCGAATCCTAGAGCGTGTTTAAAACTTAGTGCCTAGGCGAAAGCAAGCAAATTTTGTTTCAGGCAAGGCAAAATTTGCAGCCGTGGCCGGGCGCCTACGGCGAAAATTTTAACGCAGTATGAAGCAAAATTTGCCGCTTGCAGCCCGGCGACTAAATTTTAAACACGCTCTAAACCATGGCATCCATTTTTGGCCACATAGCCGCGTCGTCGGCGCTGGGACTTTCCTTTTTCCCCAAACAGGCGACCACCAAAGCGCTCCTGCTCGCCGGGTTGTGCGCGTTCATACCCGATGCCGATGTGCTGGCTTTCCGTTTTGACGTGCCGTACACCAGCATCTGGGGGCACCGTGGCTGGACGCACTCGCTGGCCTTTGCCGTCGTTTTCGGTACGCTTATAGCCGGGTTGTTTTACGGGCGGCAAAAAGGTTGGTGGAAAATGGCGTTCTGGTTCGTTCTGGCCACCGCCTCGCACCCGCTGCTCGACATGCTCACCACGGGCGGCATGGGTTGTGCGCTTTGGTGGCCACTGAGCGAGGAACGGTTGTTTTTCCCCCTGCAAGTCATTCGCGTGTCGCCGCTGGAAATTCGCGATTTTTTCAGCAAATGGGGCCTGCGAATTTTGGCCAGCGAAGCGATCTGGATCGGAATTCCCGGGGCGGTGCTGGTGCTGGCGAGCCGATTGTGGCGACGGGAGGGGTGAAATGAAAGGTAGGCAGGGTTGGTTGCAAAGAGAATAGGCGTTACTTTTGTCTGGCAAATTTTGATCCTCATAACACACTGAGCGTAATAAACCAACGCCCATTCATGCACACACTCAACCTCTCCTTTCCTCCCCCTTCCTGGCTTACCATATTGGAGTCCGAACTTGTCACCCCTCCCGAAGGAGTGGCCAAAGACTTGAAAGTATTGAAAAACAACATCCGGCAGGCGCTCCTTGGCCGGTACGAAAACCTTGAACAAACATTTGAAGGGTTGTTGCCCGTTGTTTGGAGCCTACGGGTACGGGTTTTACCCATGCTTGCTCAATTTGACTTGGTTGATACTCTGAAGAACGCTGAATTGCATTTTTCACGCCTTCCACAACAGATACCTGCCTTGGCTGGTGCAACCGAAAAACTGCTCTTTGGCATGCACCTGATGAAAGACTTCGTGGAAAAACTGCTGGCTGAAAATCCAAATTTCGAGACAGAATTAGCGGAGGGCCTTACCCATCTGCCAGAAAAAATCCCCACTTGGGAAGAGATAGAAGGGATGATCTTTTCCGAAAACGGCTTTGGAACTGTTGCGTTCAAGCTGATCCACGGTTCCCTTATGATGGAGTTGATCCTCTTTGCCGTAGACCTTGCCGCCGATGAACATCTCCCACTTGATACGGGCATTTGCTACGAACTTGATTACCAGTCGGCAGTTGCCATTAAGACCTATGCGGGCGCTTTTGGGTTAGACAAAAGCCAAATGCCCTGGCATACATACCCCAACAACTCCTTGGATAAATTCCTGCTGGAAGGCCCTGTGGTATCGGAGTCGGATATGGAGTATGTTCATGAAAAAAGGATGCACCTCAACTCATGGATATAATTTTCATCGACACAGACCTCTTGATTGACTACTTCAGGAAGAAGGACAAAGAGGAGACCCGATTATTTCATTTGGCCGCTCAGTTTGAAATTGCGGTCTCTTCCATAGTTGCCTATGAATTCCTGCGTGGTCAAAAAGGCAACAAAATTGACGATTTCTTGAATCAATTTTTTACCCAGGCAGCCATATTTTCGTTCGACTTTGCCTGTGCTCAAAAAGCCGCTGAAATCTGGTCTTCTACTAAACCTACAGGCAAATCCATCGAACCCGAGGACTTGTTGATTGCCGCAACCGCAATAACCTGGGACTACCCCTTGGCGACGAACAATCGAAAACACGTTGAGCATATACCAGGCATTCGCCTACTTTGAAAAACATCTTCACCCGAGCCTACCCACCCACATCAAATACCCCCCCACGCCAACTGCCACCGCCGCGCTCACCCCGAATGCAGCGCCTGGCCCAGCCCAGTACCATACCGCACCGGTCAGGCTGCTGGCCACCAGGGCGCATAAGCTCTGAAACGCCGTGTAGGTGCCGATGGCCGTTGCCGTGTCTTGGCGTTCGGACACATTAGTGATCCAGGCCTTGGCCACGCCCTCCGTAGCCGCTGCGTAAATGCCGTACAGAAAAAATAGCGCGGCAATCGCCAGCGGTGTGGCGGCAAATGCCATGCCTGCGTACACAGTCGCAAATACCAGCAGCCCGCCCACAAACACCCGGCGCATACCCAGCCTGTCGGCCAAAGCGCCCAGCGGAAATGCCGACGCAGCGTACACGAGGTTGTAAAAAATGTAAACGCCAATCACCTGTGGATCGCTCAAACCAGACTCTTTGGCCTTCAGCAGCAGGAACACGTCCGAACTGTTGAACAGTGCAAATACCAGCAACCCGCCCACGAGACGGCGGTACTCCGGGCGACTCTGTTTCCAGTAGCGGGCGAACGCGAAGAAATTCATGGAGGAACTGCGGACCCGCGGCATTGTTACGCCCCCGGCGTTTTTCTTCTCATTCTCCGCTTCTCTGCGGAGAAAACCACCCTTTTCCCGGACAAAAAACGTAGCCCCGATGGCCAGCAAGCCGGGCAGGAAGGCTATAAAAAACAGCGTTTTGTAATCCTCCGGGTAGTAGTGCAGGTAAACGAGTGCAGCAGCCGGGCCGAGCACGGCACCGAGGGTATCCATCGCCCGATGGAACCCGAACACCCTGCCTTTGGTGGCACTCGTAGACTCGTCGGAGAGCAGGGCATCTCGTGCGCCGGTGCGTACGCCTTTGCCTATGCGGTCGAGCGTACGGGCAAAAAATATCCATAGTGGCCAGACGAACGCGGCCATCATCGGCTTGGACACGGCGCTGAGCGCATAGCCCACCTGCACGAACGGCAGCCGCCGCCCCGATTGGTCGCTCCACTTGCCGAAGTAGCCCTTGCTCAAGCCTGCTACGGCCTCCGCCATGCCTTCCAGCACGCCGATCAGCAGCACCGAGAAGCCGATTTTTTTCAAAAAAACCGGCATAACCGGGTATAGCATTTCGCTGGCCAGGTCGGTGAACAGGCTGACGAGCGACAACGCCCAAATGGTACGGGTAAGGTATTTAGCCATGCTGGCAAAAGTAGGTTGCTTTTTACGCTTTGGCACTTGCCCAATGCTGCAAATCTTGCCCGGCCAATGCTGCGGCCATCATCTCGGGGAAAAGGTGCGGCGTGCAAGCAAAGGCTGGCACACCAAGGGCCGCCAACGCGGCGGCGTTCTCGTGGTCGTAACCGGGAGCGCCTTCATCGCTCAGGGCGAGCAGGGCCACCATGGCAACCCCCGACTGGCGCAAGGCTTTTGTTTTTTTGATCATTTCCGCGCGGTTGCCGCCTTCGTACAGGTCGCTGATGAGTACCAGGATTGTTTCCTGTGGTGATTGCACTACGGTTTGGGCGTAGCCCAGCGCCTTGTTGATGTCGGTACCGCCGCCTAACTGGGTGGCAAAAAGCAGTTCCACGGGGTCATGGAGGTATTCGGACAGGTCGGCAACTGCCGTGTCGAAGGCGACGAGTGTGGTTCGCACGCTGCGGAGTGAAGCCAGCACTGCCCCAAAAACGGCGGCGTACACGACTGAGCCAGCCATGGAGCCGCTTTGGTCGATCAGCAACACGATGTGCCGGTGTGCCCGGCCCTTGCGCCCAAAACCGACCAATCGCTCCGGCACCAATGCCCCCAGTGCAGGCTGGTAGTGTTTCAGGTTTTGCAAAATTGTTCGTTTCCAGTCTATTTCGGCGGTTTTGGGGCGGCGGCTGCGTGTACTGCGGTTTATTGCCTGTCGCACGGCAGCCTGGAGTGGTGCACGCAGGCGGCGTTCCAGATCGTCCGTCACGCGCCGAACGACCGTACGGGCCGTTTCGCGGGTTTGGGCTGGCATGGCTTTTTGCAAACTGAGCAAGGTTCCAACCAGGTGTACGTCCGGCTCCACGGAAGCCAGCAGTTCGGGTTCGAGCAGCAGTTGAGCCAGGCCAAGACGTTCCAGGGCATCGCGTTGCATCAGTTGTACGACGGGCGACGGGAAATACCGGCGGATATCGCCCAGCCAACGGTTCACGTTGGGGGCCGAACGCCCCAGCCCGCCGTGGCGGTCGGCATCGTACAGCGCCTCCAGCACCCGGTCCATGTCAGCCTGCTCGCCCTGCAAGGGCATTTCGCCTTCGGGGTCTGCGGCGCGACCAAGAATGAGCCGCCACCGTTCCGTGTCGGGCATGGTTTTCATAGGAGTGAAAATGCGTCGGAATCGCTCAGGAATGGCAGTTGTTTCCGATAGGCTTGCAGGTCGCTTAGCCGAAGGGTTGCGGTGAACAGGCCTGCGTGGCCGCTCATCTGGCACAAGGACTGCCCGGTGTGGTCCCACACGCCGGAGTCGCCCTGGTATTCGTGCCCGTTGCCGTCGGTACCTACGATGTTGACAGCCGCCACACAGCACTGGTTTTCAATGGCGCGGGCTGGCAGGAGGCTTCTCCAATGGTGCCCTCGTCGGGCAGGCCAGTTGGCCACATACAGCAGCAGGTCGTAGGGTTGGGCGGGGACTTGTCTGCTCCATACGGGGAAACGCAGGTCGTAGCACACTAACGGGCAGATATGCCAGCCCATCCACTCCACGGTGAGGCGTTCAGTACCAGCCGTGTAGACGTCGTTTTCACCAGCCAGGCCAAACAGGTGGCGCTTGTCGTAGTGGTGAAATTGCCCGTCGGGGCGCATAAAGACGAGGCGATTTCGGTGGTGTCGGCCATCGTGGCAAACAAAACTGCCGGTTACTGCTGAGCCAAGTCGCCGGGCTTGTTCGCGCAGCCATTGTACAGTAGGCCCGTCCATGTCCTCGGCCAGGGTGGCAGCGCTCATGGAAAAGCCCGTGGTGAACATTTCGGGCAGTACGATAAGATCGGTTTGCCCGGCCAGAGGAGCCAGCGTTTGCGCCAGTTCTGCGCGGTTAGCAGCGGGGTTTTCCCAATGCAGGGCTGTTTGAACGATAGTGAGGCGCATGTGTCGGTCCGTGTTTGGGCAAAGGTAGAGCGAGAAAAAATATTCCCGCATACGCCCTACATTCGCGGCATGGAAACCGCCCTCGACTTTTGGATTTCCGCGCTGTTGTGGACTGCTGCCGGGTACGGTGTGCTTTGCTTACTGTTCTTTTTTGGGCAAGACCTCTTTTTTTTTCGTCCCGAACGGCTTCCACACTGGTTCACATATCAGTATCCTTTTCCGTTTTCGGAGGTCAATTTCGATATGGAGGATGGCGGCGTGGTGAATGCCCTGCATTTTCGGGTGCCGAACAGCAAGGGTGTTGTTTTTTACATCAAAGGCAACTCGCGCAGCATCAAGGGGTGGGGTAAGTTCGCCAAGGATTTTGTGGGCAAGGGCTACGACTTTTTTATCCTCGACTTCCGTGGTTTCGGCAAGAGCCGTGGCCGCCGCACCGAGGATATCCTGTACGCCGACCTCCAGCAGGTGTACAAATGGCTGGCCGGGCAGTATGGCGAGGAGCGAGTTGTGCTTTACGGGCGCTCGCTGGGCAGTGGCCTTGCCGCCCGCATCGCCTCGTGGAACAGCCCCCAAATGCTGATCCTTGATTGTCCGTACTACTCGTTTTTGTACCAAATAAACCGCTATGGCTTTTTGTTGCCCATTCGCTGGCTACTGCGTTACCACATCCGCACCGACCTTTTTATCAAGAAAGTGGAGTGCCCGGTGTTTATCCTGCACGGGCGAAAAGACCGACTCATTCCATACCGCCAAAGCGAAATGTTGCGGGCACTCGCGCCAGGCAATATTTACCTGATCCCGATTGAGGGCGCGGGACACAACAACCTGCCCGACTTTCCGGTATACCACGACTTGCTTTACGATATTTTGCATGAGGAAGTCGTAAGTGCCGGGGCCGAAAAAGAACCTTTTGGGATTCCGAGGTAAATGCCCGGGTTGAAAAACACAAGCACCTGTTTTGGTGTTTGACCGGTAAGCCCGGCAATTCATTCTACCTTTGCCGCACCAAAACCAGCGCTCAACGCGAGCGCGTTTTTTTCGATGAAAAGACAGGCTGAAGCCCGCATCCCCACTCGCTTGGGAAATTTTACCATGATCGCCTACGCCGCGAGCGCCAACGAGCGTATGCCCCACCTGGCCCTGCTGGCCGATGGATTCGATCCCACTTTACCTGTACCTGTGCGTATCCACTCCGAGTGCATGACCGGCGACGTGTTTGGTTCCCGCCGCTGCGACTGCGGCGAGCAGCTCGATGCCAGCCTGCGCATCGCCGCCGAACGCGGCGGCTTGGTCATTTACCTGCGCCAGGAAGGCCGTGGTATTGGCCTCATTAACAAACTGAAGGCCTACAACCTGCAAGACCTCGGCCTCAACACGGCTGAGGCTAACACACATCTCGGTTTCGATGTGGACGCAAGGCAGTATGAGTGCGCTGTTTTTATCTTGCAAGACCTTGGTATCCAAACCGTAGAGCTCATCACCAACAACCCCGACAAGGTGGAGGCGCTGCGCCGCTCGCCGGTGCATGTGGCTGTGCGTATCCCGCTGGTTGTGAAACCCCACGCCGACAACCTTGACTACCTGGTGACCAAGCAGGAGCTGATGGGGCATTTGCTTGGGCTGTAAAAACGCTGCGAGCCAAAGCACTTAAAAATTCCATGTGCCAGGAATGGTCATAGTTGCCATACAGTTTTTACTTTTGCCGCACTTTCTGACATATCCTCAACTCGTTCGATAACATGGAAAACATTTCCAATTCCCGCGGCAAAGGCTACTGCATTCTTTACATTTTCATGGGCCTGTTCTTTTTTACCGCTCTGGTACTGATGCTGTACAACCGGAACTTTATTCTGGACTTTCCGAAGTAGTGTCACAATGGCACGTAGAGATTGCCTGATGTAGCATAAAAAACAGTTTCGCAGAGGCTCTCGGAGTTTTTTGAGGCTCAAAGAAGTTTTGCTCCAATTCTTTCTCCCGCCGAAGGTTTTCTGAAGCGGACAAACCGTTCTCCGCCCAGATGCAACTTGACCTTCCCGCTGCTATTGAACCGTTTCGCGACCGCCTGCTCGCCACTCGCCGGACGTTCGTTCGCGTGAGCGCACAACCCGCGCGTGCTACCTCTTGGTGGGAAAGCAAAGTGGGCGGCCAGCCTTACCTGCCCAAGGGCATACCTTTCCCTGCTGCACCCGACGGGCGTGAACTGGTTTTTCTGGCCCAGATCAATTTTGCAGATATGCCGCGCTTGCATCCGTTCCCCGAGCGGGGCATTGTCCAGTTTTACATAAACGACGACGACCTGTATGGCATGGACTTCGACGACGGCGAATGTCCAGACATGTTCCGTACACTTTTTTTCCCCGACCCGACGACGGATGTCTCTGCCCTGCAAACACAATTTACCCCTTCAGAAGACGAGGATATACTACCGCATCACCCGGAAACGACGTACCCGCTGGCTTTTGTTCTGTCCGAGGAGGTAGCCCCGTCTACCGACTACCAGTTCTGGCAAACTTTCGGTAGTGGGTTTTTTCAGCAGTTTGGCCAGGCCGAGTGGGATGTACAGGATGCTTTTAACCGGAGTGTGCGCAGCGATGGGCACAAGATCGGCGGCTATGCCTACTTCACCCAGGATGACCCGCGCCGCCCGGAGGATCCCATGTTGCTGCTCTTCCAACTCGACTCCGACGAGGGTATGGACCTGATGTGGGGCGACATGGGTGTGGGGCATTTTTTTATCCGAGAAAAAGACTTGGTAGCCCGCGACTTCAGCCGGGTGCTGTACGATTGGGATTGCCTGTGAACCGGTAATGCCCAACCATTTGCCCATACCTGTCATTTTCAAATTCCGCGTCTCTGGCTGTGAATTTGAAAATGACAGGTATGGAGCTCTCCAACCTCAAAACGGCAAATCGTCCGTATTGGTAGTCGGGGGTGGGGCAGTGGTGTAGTCCGGGAACGGTTCAGAGGGGAAACGTTGATCGGCACCGGATGCACCGGTAGTGGTGGCACCATCGCCAGCCTTGTCTATCCGCCAGGCGTTTAAGTTGGTCAGGTACTTGCCGTTCCATTCGCGGCCCCGCAAGTCGAACGAGACCTTGATCTGGTCGCCCTCGTTGTAGTTGTCCAGGATTCCACAGCGCTCTTGAACCGCCTGAAATTTGATGAGTTGGGGGTAGTTGCCATCGGGGACTTCCAGCACGAATTCGCGAGCCTGGAAACTGGTTGATTTTTGCTCGGTCGGGAAAACCCGGTGCAATTTTCCTATTACTTCAAAAGCCATTGTATGGAAATGATGAATGATGAAAGATGTGTTAGTTTATCGCAGGAGGCGGAAATACTGTTCGTAGTAGCCCGGCCGGTTGGCGGAAATGACGTACTTGAAGCGTTTGTTCACAATCATGCGCTGTTGCGGCGAGTAAAGAAATATTTCTGGCAAGTCTTCATACAGAATGTGTTGCGCTTTTATGTAGGATATGTTTCGTTTGGCCACGTCTGGTTCTGTGCGCAGGGCCTCAATGAGGCGGTCCAATTCGAGGTTTGAATAGGCATATCGGTTACCGGCTCCGATGCTTTTGGTGTGAAATGACTGGTAGGGTTCCCACAACCCGGGAAACAACGTCGATGCAGTTACGGCCAACTCATACTCACCCTGGCGGGTCTTTTGGGCAATCACGCGGATGTCGTCTTCTAGCAGGGTAAGGGCGATACCGGCGGCGCGGGCGGTTTTTTGAATGCTTTTGGCGGCGGCAATAGAAACAGGAGCACCGGTAGGTGCCATAATTGTTACCTCCATTTCGATGCGTGTGCCGTTCACGTCTTTGTCCACGATACCGTTGCCATTGGTGTCCGTCCAGCCTGCAGCTGCGAGCAGTTCCTTGGCATGCTTGATATCGTATGTGTATGGCTTCAGGTCGCGGGCAAAAAACGGTTTGGCCGGGTTGACCGGGCTGCTACAGCGTTTAGCAAGGCCTTCCCAAACCGTACCGAGCAGGTAATCGTAGTCAATTGCGTATGCCAATGCTTGACGTACGCGCTTGTCGCTCAGGCGCGGGTTGGTCAGATTGCACATCACACGGCCGTAGGAATTGGCGCCCTCCAATTGAAAGTCGTATTTCATGCCGAGGCAGGAATCGGCCTTGAGTTCCAAAAATTTGGTGGGCGACATCTGTGGAACGATGTCCACATCACCGCTGCGGATGAGGCTCTCGGCGGGCACCTCGTCTTTCACGAACCGGTAGATGATTTTGTCCGGATAAGCAGCGAGGTAGGGATTGCGGACTGCCAGTTTATCTCCCCACCAGTTTTGTTTTTTGGTAAAAACCACGCCCTGATCCACGTCGAAATTTTCAACACGATAAGCACCGCTACCGGATATGGCAGTTTTGTCATTGGCAAAACGCGGCGATTGGAAAGCCTCTGCCCAAGCGGCCAGAGCGGGGTTTTCGGTGATCAGCGCCTGGGCACGTTCGGGGTTTCTCAGATCGGCCAACTGTATGGCCGACAGCGTGCCATCGGGGTCATAATTGTAGGCAGGATAGATCGGGAATTGGCACAGGGATTCGAGTGCGAGGATGTAGAATTTGTTGAAAAATATTGTAAATTTTTTTGGGTTGGCCGGGTCGATTTCTATCGCTTTCAGGAGCTCGAAATAGCCCAACCATTCGCCGAGGGGCAGTAATGGGTGGTGGATGATTTTAAGGGAAAACAAAAAGTCGTTGGCTGTCACTGGCGAGCCGTTATCCCATACAGCCTCGTCGTACAGTTCAAAATCGTAGGCGATACAGCCTTTGTGTTGGCCGGCTTCGACGTTGTAGGCTGTCGGTACTTTTTTGATCAGCACCGGTACCATTTCGAGCGATTTGGGCTCGACAGTGGCCAATGCCTGAAAGACGTTTGCAGCCGCGTATCGGTTGTAGCCCGGCCCGGGCAGGATGGGGTTGAGGGAAGTGGCCGCTGCTTCCATGCGTACGGTCACGGTGTTTTCTTTGCTGAATTCAACCTTGCCACACGCGTTGGTTTCGTCGGGTGCGCAACCGGGTAAAAGGCTCAGGATGAGCAGGGCAAGGCCTGCCAGGTACAGCATGTATTTTTGTTGAAATGCCATATTCAAAAATTTTGCGTAAAAGTAGGTGATGCGTAGCACACCACGGAACAGTTGCTATAATTACAAAAATCGCTGTTTCCATTCGGGCCTCGGAAGCAGGCATTTTTCCTGTCGGCCAAACCACCTGTAGCGGTTGCGTGCCACCCATTCGTATACGGTGTCGCGCCACCCCCGTGGCAGCCAGATCAACACAGCCAACCACGACCACGGGGCACCGAGCCAGCGCAAGACACCGAGTGCGGCATCCGAACGGGTCAAGGCTTGCCCGTCGATGAGCAGCACTGCCGAGTCGTAGTGCTCACTGCTCAGGCCTGAACTGGCTAACAATGCCTTCCCCGCCTCCGACTGCAGGGCAGCAAAACGAAAAAGCCCGCGCCGATCGCGTTTCAGCACCCACTGCACGGAGGTGTTGCAGAGGTTGCAAACACCGTCGAAAAGTAGAATCGGTGAGCTGGTCTGTTGCGCGGTGTCCATAATGTTTTTGGATAGGAAAACAAATGTGCTGCATGCTTGTTCGGGTTGCTCTGATTCCTGAATCCCGGAAAGACTCCCAGTTACTTCGATAAACCTTCTCTGTTTCGCGGCGTTTTAGGATCACTGTTTATTTCAACTATTACGAAGATACACTATGGCCTGGGTTGGATACCTTTTCATTACACTCGCCGCTTATGCCGGTATGGAATTTATGGCTTGGTTCACACACAAATATGTGATGCACGGTGTGCTGTGGAATTGGCACGAAGACCATCACCGACCCAAGCACGAAAAGCACGGTTTTTTCGAAAAAAACGATCGCTTTTTTCTGGTTTTTGCCTTGCCCAGTATGGCTTGTTACATGGTAGGCGGGCTAACCGAGCATCTATGGGCGCTGTTCGTTGGCATCGGCATTTCGCTGTACGGCCTGACCTATTTTTTGATTCACGACGTATACATTCATCAGCGTTTTCGCTGGTTCCGTCAGCTCGATAGCGTGTACTCGCGCGGCATCCTGCGGGCGCACGGTGCCCACCACGCCAAAACCGGCAAGGACGGCTGCGAGTCCTTCGGCCTGCTTGTTGTTTCGGTGAGGCATTTCAAAAAACGTCAAAAACAGCAGGAAACTGACACTGCCGAACAGGCTTAGGAACGTGTGAGAAATAACTTGTGAACTTTGAAGTTCCGTTTTTTTGTCAGGCAAGGCGCGAGGAGGGAGCATAGTGGGGCTACGTGACCGACGAGCAACGCTGCATGACGAAAAATAAGGCCTTCAAAGTTCACAAGTTATTTCTCAAACGTTCCTTAACAACCCGAAGGTCGCAACGTGTTCATCAACCGCCCGATTATTTTAGTTTCCAAAAGCCCGCGCCGCAACCAGTTATTGCGCGAGGCCGGTTTTGATTTTTCCGTACGCGGTTTGGACGTGGACGAGAGTTTTTCGCCCGATATGCCCGTAGAGGATGTAGCCGAGCACTTGGCCCGCCGAAAAGCGCAGGCCGGGCGGCATCTGGTCCGAGACCGGGAAATCCTGCTCGCAGCGGACTCTGTTGTCATTTTGGACGGAAAAATCTACAACAAGCCGGAGGATTACGCGGATGCTTGTCGAATGATCCGGTTGCTATCGGGTGTCCGGCACACGGTCATCACAGGGGTTTGCCTGCTTGGCGCCGAGCAGGTACGGTCGTTCTCCGACCGCTCCGAAGTTGTTTTCGAAACCCTGAGTGATGCGGAGATCGAATACTACATTCAAACGTGCAAACCCTACGATAAGGCAGGCGCTTACGGTGTACAGGAGTGGATCGGCCTGTGTAAAATTCGTCGGATCGAAGGCTCGTACGCCAATGTGATGGGCCTGCCGGTTCACCGGGTTTACGCCGAATTGCAGCACTTTTGTTGAGGTGCCGCCCCGGCGCATTACTTTTGCCTAAAAATGCGGGCCAACCCCGCAATACAACAACCATGACAGATCAATCCACACCCAAATCGCATATCCGACTCCCCCTGTTGCTGGCCATTGCGCTTGCGGTGGGTATGTTCATTGGGCAGCAATTGCCCAGATACGAGAATCACCTGTGGCTGATGCCGAATGAATCCCGCTCGTCCAATTCCCTGGGTACGCTCGACGAGATACTGCGTTATGTGGAGGCCAAGTATGTAGACTCGGTAGACACCAAAGCGCTTCAAGAGGAGGCGATTGCCAATGTTTTGGAGCAATTGGACCCGCATTCCCTATACATTTCCCCAGAAGAATTGGAGCACGAAGAGGAAGTCCTGAGTGGCAATTTTGAAGGTATTGGCATCGAGTTTTTGTTGCTTGACGACACTATTCAGGTTGTGGCTGCCATGGCTGGCGGGCCGTCCGAAGCGGCAGGAATCCTGGCGGGCGACAAAATCGTGACCATTGATGACTCGCTCGTGGCGGGCGTGCATATTTCCAATGCAGAAATTTTCAAAAAACTTCGTGGCTCCAAAGGGTCAAAGGTTCGCGTAGGTGTTCGCCGGGGCAAAGAAACCCGGCTCAGGCAATTTGGTATCACGCGGGATGTGATACCCGTTCGCAGTGTGGACGTAGCGTACATGCTAGACAACCAAACCGGTTACATCAAGATCAACCGCTTCAGCGCTCCTACTTATCAGGAGTTTATGGAAGAACTTCGCCGCCTCGTGGAAGAAAAAGGTTTGAAAAATCTGGTGCTCGACCTGCGCGGCAATCCTGGCGGCTACCTGGACGAAGCAACCGAACTTTTAAGTCAGGTTTTTCCCGAAGGCAAGCTGCTCGTGTATACGGAAGGCCGCGCTGAGGAGCGTCAGGACTACAAAAGCAATGGGCGGGCGCGGTTCCACATCCAAAACGTGGCTGTACTGGTGGATGAAGGCTCGGCATCAGCCAGCGAAATTGTGGCCGGTGCCATTCAGGACCATGATCGGGGCTGGGTTATCGGGCGGCGTACATTTGGCAAAGGGTTGGTACAGGTGCAGTACCCGCTTGGCGATGGCGGAGCGCTCCGCCTCACTATTTCCCGCTACTACACACCGAGCGGGCGCAGCATCCAACGGGCCTACAAAGGCGAAAGCGACTACTCCGACGAAGCCGAGCGCCGGCTGCAAAACGGCGAACTGGCTGATGCCACCAAAATTCGCCAGGCCGATTCCACCAAATACTACACGGGCATGGGGCGCGTGGTTTTCGGCGGCGGCGGCATCACCCCGGACGTGTTTATTCCGTTGGACACGTCGTACATGAATGCCTATTTTGATGCTGCGTTTCCGAGTCTGCCAGCGTTTGCGGCCCGATGGTTGGAAAAGCAGAATCGAGCAAAATTGCCGGCCAGTGCTGAGGTTTTTGCGCAGCAGTTCAATGTAAGCGATGCACAGTTTGGCGAGTTTGTGTCGTACGTCCGGGAACAAGGTCACGAACCGAACGAGCGCCAGATTTCCAACTGCCGAGCGGAATTGAGCCTGCTGCTTAAGGCCCGCATCGCTAAACTTTTGTTCAAAGAAGAAGGTCAGTACCGCGTGCTGAACGATGACGACCCGGCCGTTGGAAAAGCGCTGCAGGTGCTGAACAGCGGAAATTCGGTAGCGAAAAAATGAGGGCTTTGTTTTGGACAGGCTTGGCTTTCAAAGCCTTGGGACATAACTTAACAAATACTTAAACACAACTTCAAATCCCGGCCAAATGTCCTGGTGCTACCTTTGCTTTAAATAAACGACATGAGGGAAACCCGGCCTACAACAAAAATATTGATCGTGGACGATGAGCCGGACATTCTGGAATTTTTGCAGTACAACCTGCGCAAAGAAGGCTATGATGTGGTTTCTGCCAATGATGGTCGAGCTGCTCTGCTCATCGCCGAACGGGAAAAACCGCATCTTATCGTACTCGATATTATGATGCCCGAATTGGATGGTGTGGAAACTTGCCGGATGCTGCGACGGAACAAAGCCTTCGAAAACACACCCATTGCTTTCCTCACCGCCCGTGATGAGGATTTTTCACAAATAACCGCTCTGGATGTCGGCGGCGACGACTACATCACCAAGCCCATCAAACCGAGGGTGCTCATCAGCCGTATCAACGCGTTGCTACGTCGGTCGAGTCGCCAGAACGCCGATGAGCAGGAAGCCATCCATGCCCACGACCTCGTCATTGACCGGCTCAGGGTGCTGGTTTTTCGCGGCGAAACGGCTATCGAACTGCCGAAAAAAGAATTTGAAATCCTTTGGCTTCTTGCTTCCAAGCCAGGACGGGTGTTTACACGCGAAGAAATTTTTGACAAAATTTGGGGCAGCGATGTTATCGTAGGCAACCGCACCATTGATGTTCACATCCGTAAAATACGCGAACGCTTAGGCGAACACTACATCAAAACCCTGAAGGACATCGGCTACAAATTTGAGTTTTAGATGACACCACGGTTCAAAAACCAAAGCCCGCAGCAGCTTGCATTACTTGCTGCCCTGACTTCCTCGGCCATCGTGGAACTCATACTTTTTGCCGTCAGCAGGGCCACACAGGCTGTAGATATTTCCAATTGGGGGCTTGTTGTGGTGTTTCTTGTGGTGTTTTCTACTAGTTTTTTGGCCAACTACTTTTTCATCCGCTACTATATCTACCGCAAGATCAAGTTGATCTACAAAGTCATCCACCGACACAAACTGTCTGCTGAATTCAAAGCAGACAAGATACAAATGAGCGCCGACATCCTTGATCACGTGGAAAACGAAGTAGACCAATGGGCTGAGGAACGTACCCGCGAGTTGGAGGCCCTCGAAAAATTGGCCACGTATCGTCGCAGGTTTATCGGTGACGTGTCGCACGAGCTCAAAACGCCTATTTTCAACATCCAGGGCTTTATTCACACCTTGCTCGACGGTGCCCTCGGCGACCCGGAAGTGAACATTAAGTACCTGCAGCGTGCTGCCAAAAATGCCGATCGACTGGAAGCCATCGTGGAGGATTTGGAAACGATCAGTAAACTCGAATCCAAACAACTGATCCTTGATATCCGCGAATTCGACATCCGCGAACTGACCGACGAGGTGTTTTCAGACATGGAAATGAAGGCTGGTGAGCGCAACATCCGCCTCGTGTACAAGGAAGGGGCCAACCAGCATTTTCGCGTCCGCGCCGACAAAGAGACCATCCGTCAGGTGCTTATCAACCTCGTACACAATTCCATCAAATACGGTCGCGAAAACGGTGCCACCAAGGTCAGTTTTTACGATATGGATGCGTATCTCCTGCTGGAAGTAAGCGACAATGGCATCGGTATCGAATCGGAGCACCTACCGCATGTATTCGACCGGTTTTACCGGGCCGACAAAAGCCGATCCCGCGATGCTGGCGGCACCGGCCTCGGCTTGTCCATCGTGAAGCACATCATGGAAGCGCACAAACAGACGATCAATGTGCGCAGCAACATCGGTCAAGGTTCTACTTTCGGGCTGACGCTCGAAAAAGCGTAGTAAACTGAATGATGAATGATGATTGATGAATTATTTAGCCGGCAGCGCCCCGAAAAATTTGTAGCAAACCGACCAATAATATTTCATGGAGGGGCAGCGCCCCGAAACATCTTCCGGGGCGCTGCCCTTCCAGGGTAGATTTTGGGCTTCAAGCACTACAAATCTTTCGCCGCGCTGCCCCTGCTAAATCATTCATCTCTCATCATTCATCTCTCATCATTCATCATTCATTTACCCTGACCATTTCAGGTAAAGTGCGCCCCAGGTAAACCCGCCCCCGAAAGCGGTGAGTACGATGTTGTCACCTTTTTTTAGGCGGTCCTGGTAATCCCAAAGGCAAAGACCAAGTGTGGCGGCTGTAGTGTTGCCGTAGTTTTCGATGTTGACCATGACCCGTTCCATCGGGAAGCGCAGGTGGTCGGCAACGGACGAGATGATGCGCATATTGGCCTGGTGCGGCACTACCCAGTTGATTTCGTCAATTGTTTTGTGGTTACGGCGCAGGATTTCCTGAACGGTAGAAACCATACCTTCTACTGCAAACTTGAAAACACGCTTTCCATCCTGAAAAACGTAATGTTCGCGCTTGGCCACCGATTCGGCGGAAGCAGGCGACAAGGAGCCGCCAGACTTCATGTGCAAAAACTCGCGACCGGCTCCGTCGCCGCGCAGAACGAAATCAAGGATGCCCGTACCGTCTTTGCGTGGTTCGAGCAGTACGGCAGCAGCACCGTCGCCAAAGATCACGCAGGTGTTCCTGTCTTCGTAGTCCACGATGGAGGACATCATATCGGCACCCACTACAACTACTTTTTTGTAGGTCTCACACGCCACAAACTGCGCACCAGTGGCCAGTGCATACAGAAACCCCGAGCAGGCGGCATTGATATCATACCCAAAAGCGTGTTTTGCCCCAATTTTATCGCATACGGTATTTGCGGTGTCGGGGAAAACCATATCGGCGGTGACCGTGGCTACGATCAGCAAATCAATTTCGCCGGGTGTGGTACCTGTTTTTTCCAGCAGCCCTTTAACGGCCTCGGCAGCCATGTCGCTTGTGGCCCAGCCCGGGGTACGCAGGATACGGCGTTCTTTAATGCCCGTTCGCGACGTGATCCACTCGTCGTTGGTATCCACGAGTTTTTCGAGGTCTGCGTTGGTGAGTTTGTCCGGGGGTACCCAACCGTGAACACCGGTGATAGCGGCTCGCACTTTGTTCGGCATAGCTGTTAATTTTAGGAATGACGGGCAAAGGTAGCCAATGCCCTCAGCATTGGGGTGATGACTTTGGGTTTTTACGTTGGCAAAACTTGACGCACTTTTGTGCTGATGAAAAAGTACCTGTCACTCGTCAAGTTCAGCCATACACTTTTTGCCATGCCATTTGCGCTGGTTGGCTTTTTTTTCGGCAGTGTTCAAATGGGAAAAGGCATTGATTTTCAAACGCTTGGCTTAGTAGTTCTGTGCATGGTTTTTGCGCGGAGCGCCGCTATGGCATTCAACCGGTGGTTGGACAGGGACATAGACGCTGCCAACCCGCGTACGCAAACGCGCGAAATTCCCGCTGGTATCATATCACCGGCAAACGCTTTGGCATTTGTAGCCTTGAATTGCCTCTTGTTCGTGGCAACCAGTTTTTTCATCAACCCGCTTTGTTTTTATTTGTCGCCCGTAGCATTGGTCGTGGTGTTGGGCTACAGCTACACCAAGCGATTCACCTGGTTTTGCCACGTTGTGCTCGGCCTTGGGCTTTCGTTGGCACCCGTAGGCGCGTATTTGGCGGTTGCCGGGCAGTTCGATTGGGTGCCCGTGTTGTACGGACTGGCTGTTTTGTTCTGGACGGGAGGCTTCGATGTAATCTACGCGCTGCAAGACGATCAGTTTGACCAGCAACAGCGCCTATATTCGATGCCCGCGGTGTTTGGCCGAGCCACAGCCCTCGGGATTTCCAAATGGATGCATGTGTGTACAGCCCTGCTGATCGTAGCCGCTGGTTGGGGTTTGCACAAACAACTGCTCGAGGCGGGCATACTGACATGGGTTGGCACTGGTGTTTTTATCGGCTTGCTTGTCTTCCAACACAGTTTGATTAAACGCGACGACCTTAGCCGAATCAACCTCGCCTTTTTTACCACCAACGGAATTGCCAGCGTGGTTTTTGGGGCCTTCGTATTGACCGACTTGTTATTGGGTTGACTCCATTGCACCCTCGTTCCTTAACTGACTGCACAATCTTTATTAAAACATGAAATATTTTATGGCTCGTATCTTTTTCACCTTAGTTCTGGTTCAGGCAATATCTTTGCCCGCCGCTTTCGCAGAAGGCAACAGAGACTACATGCGCGAGACCGGTAAGATCAACGTTGTGGTGGCTGTCATCCTCGTGATTTTTCTCGGAATCGTATGGTATTTGTACCGGCTGGAGCGGAAACTAACCAAGATAGAACACCTAACAAAAGATGATGTATGAGTGGAAAAATCAGCTTTTTAAAAAGTGTAGAGCAGTACGTTGACAGAGCGGCCAGCTTTACCGACATCCCCACCGGCTTGGTGGAGCAGATCAAGGTCTGCAACCTCGTCCTTCAAATCCGATTTCCAATTCGTGTCGGCGACGGCTATCAGGTCATAGAGGCCTACCGTGTACAACACAGCCACCACCGCCTGCCCACCAAGGGCGGTATCCGTTATGCCGACAGCGTGGATCAGGACGAAGTCATGGCCTTGGCTTCCTTGATGACTTATAAATGCGCCTTGGTGGACGTGCCTTTTGGGGGTGCAAAAGGCGGGATTAAGATCAACCCGGCCAATTATTCCGTAGAGCAGCTCCAGAACATCACGCGCCGATACACCACGGAGTTGATCAAGAAAAACTTCATTGGCCCAGGTATTGACGTGCCCGCCCCCGATTACGGTACCGGTCCGCGCGAAATGGCCTGGATTCTCGATACCTACCAGGCGTTTCGCCACGGCGAAATTGACTCCATTGGTTGCGTAACCGGAAAACCGGTTACGCAGAACGGCATCCGAGGCCGCGCCGAGGCTACCGGACGTGGGGTGTTTTACGGTCTTCGTGAATGCATGACCTACGCCGACGACATGAAAAAACTGGGCCTTACGCCCGGAATTGCTGGAAAAACCATGGTCATCCAAGGTCTTGGAAATGTGGGCAGCAACACAGGCACGATCAGTCAAAGCGAGGGCGATGTAAAGATTATAGGCATAGCCGAACGCGAAGGCTCCATTCATGATCCGAATGGCATTGACATTGACAAACTACTGGCTTTCCGTCAAGAAACCGGCTCCATTATCGGTTTTCCTGGCACCAAGCATATTGGCGGCCCCTCGGCAGCGCTAGAGTTGGAGTGCGATATTCTGGTTCCTGCCGCTTTAGAAAACCAGATCACGATCGAAAATGCTGACCGAATCAAGGCCAAGGTTATCGCTGAAGCGGCCAACGGCCCCATCACAGCTGATGCCGACGTGGTGCTCCAGAAAAAAGGCATCCTTGTTTTGCCCGACTTTTACATCAACGCCGGCGGCGTAACGGTGTCCTATTTCGAATGGCTGAAGAACCTCTCGCACCACCGGTTTGGCCGCCTGGAGAATCGCTTCCACCACAATGCCTTCACGGGTATTCTGAACAAAGTGGAGGAAATGACGGGTAAACAAGTGGCTCAACGCGACCGCGATTTCTTGACCCGTGGCGGCACGGAGGTGGATTTGGTCAATTCCGGGTTGGAAGATACCATGATCACCGCCTACCAGCAGGTACGGGAAACATGGCTAAAAAAGAAAGGCGTGCCGGATATGCGGACAGCCGCGTTTATTTGTTCGATGGAAAAAATAGCAGGAGACTACGTATCGATGGGCATTTTCCCGTAGTAGTCATTTTACCTCGGCTCGTAGGAATCGTCCCTTTTTTGTAGGTAACGGCACTTAACAGGTTGAACCCGCTGCAGATGGCTGAGCAATTAGCCTACGCACAGGTTCAACCTTTTTTTATGTCTTTTTGCGTTTAGTACCGATGAAAGAATAACCTCCCGATTTGGAAGGGCTAATTGGGCGGCATTCTGCGTTGCTCGTCAGTTGCGTAGCCCTACTATGCGCTTTCCTCGCGCCTTGTCTGACACCAAATTATCCTCCTCCAAATCGGGAGGTTATTATTTCATCGGTACTTGTTTAGGCAGTTTTATTGACAAATATTTTTTGGTCGAATTGGATTTCCATCCCTTTTTAGTTAAATAAAATAGCAACAAAAAGACAAATGCGATAAATATTCAGAATTTACAAGGGTAATTCAAAATAGCACTTGCACATTATTTTTTGCCGCCGTACCTTTGGGGAAATTTTACCGACCGAAATATTATTTTACAACACCGTCGCACTATGTCAGATAAACTAGACAGAATTGATTTGAAAATCCTTCGAATCCTTCAAGAGAACAGCAAAATCACCAACCTTGACCTTTCAAAAAAAATCGGACTTTCTCCCGCTCCCACCCTGGAACGTGTGAAAAAACTGGAAACTAATGGCATCATCCAAAGCTACCACGCTCAGGTCAATCCGCAGCTTTTGGGCTTGAACGTCAAGACCTTTGTGCTGGTGTCCCTTGCCTGGAAACGAGAAAACGCGCTCAACAACTTTTTAGAAAAAATCGCCCGGATTGACGAGATCACCGAGTGTTACATCATCACCGGCGAGGCCGACTTTTTGATGAAGATCGTGTGCAAAGACATTCCTACCTATGAGCAGTTGTTGTTCAAAACACTGAGCCAGATCGAGGAAATCGAGCGCCTGAAAACACTGATGACGCTTTCCACGGTGAAAGATTCCAAAATTTTGCCCTTCGTCTACGAGGAAAAAGTTTCGGGATAAATAACTTCAAAGCCGAACAAATAAGGTGTCACACTGGGCTTCTCCGATTTAAGAGAGGCCCGTTGTGACACCTTATTTTTTAGGGCCTTCCCGGCATTTCAATATGCTTTTATTGGGCCAAAATGTGCGCCATGCGCAGCAGATCCTTGCCAAATGTTTTATTTTTTGAAATGGCCTCCTTGAATGACGTATAGTGCAGGTTGTTGTTTTTTATCCCAACCATTACGCCCGACTTGCCTTGCTGGAGTGCTTCTACCGCACCAAAACCCAGTACACTGGCCAGCACACGGTCGAAGGCAGAGGGCGACCCGCCTCGCTGTAAATGGCCGATTACGGTGACTTTGATATCGTCGAACACATCAATCTTTTCCTCAACCTGGCGAGCAATGTCGTACACCGTGCCCATTTGATTTCCTTCTGCTACAAGCACGATACTGAAAAGTTTGGAACGCTTGGCCCCGCGTTTTAGCAACTTGACCAATTCCTCAATATTCGAATCTTCTTCCGGTATCAACACGCCTCCCGCACCACCGGCGATGGCCGTATGCAGGGCGATGTAACCGGAGTGCCGACCCATGACCTCCACGAAAAAAAGTCGATTATGGGAATCGGCAGTGTCGCGAATCTTGTCCACGGCCTGCACGGCGGTATTTACAGCAGTATCGAACCCGATGGTAAAATCAGTGCCGAACAGGTCGTTGTCTATGGTCCCGGGTATGCCTACGATTGGGATGTCCGGGAATTCTTCCATGAACTTAAGTGCACCTGTGAACGTGCCATTGCCGCCGATAGCCACCAGTGCATCAATATCGTTGTAAATCAGGCTTTCATAAGCCTGTTTTCGGCCTTCCTGACCTAAAAATCGTTTGCTTCTGGCTGTTTTCAAAACGGTGCCGCCCCGGTGGATAATGTTGCTGACATCCGATGTTTCCAACCGTTTTATGCTGCCATCGATCATGCCCTCGTAGCCACGTGAAATACCGTAGATGTGCAAATCATTGTTCAATGCGTTGCGAACGATGGCCCGAATAGCTGCGTTCATGCCGGGAGCGTCGCCGCCGGAGGTAAATACCGCAATTCGTTTTATTTCTTTCACCGTATTTGGTTGTGTTAAGAAAAATCATACCCGAGTTGGCAAGTGATATTCGGCCAACGGGTATATGGGTTTCCGAATGATCTCGCCCAGGCGCAATTTGCGCTCTTCCATGCAATGGGCAAGAATACCGCTAAAATGGTGCGCAATGGAACCGACAAAGTGGACCGGAACCTGCTGGTGGCCGCCGTACTTGCGCACATGGTGATCCAAAAAAGCGCCCAATGAATCGGCAACCAACTGTTGGACATACAAATGCTCCATCTGATCACTCAAAAACTGTGTAAACGTGGCCAGATAGGCGTTGGCTCCGCGTTCATAGATTCTGTCCTTTACAGCATCCGGCCCTTCCGGATGCGCGGCATTAAAAGCACTGTTCAAGTCCGGAGGGAGTTCGCGGTAGAACCACGCACGCAACAGTGCCTTTCCGAGATGCGTGCCGCTACCCTCGTCGCCAAGCAGCCAGCCAAGAGAAATGATATTGTCCACGATTTTTTCACCGTCGTAGTAGCAACTATTTGATCCCGTGCCAAGAATGCAGGCGATGCCCGCGTTCCGTTTACAAGTGGCCCGTGCCGCTGCGAGCAGGTCGTGCTCCACCTCCACCTGAGCCTTGGGAAAAACAGCGGACAATGCATCCGATACGATTCTGGCTCGATAATCATCGTGTACACCCGTACCATAAAACCAAATCTGATCAACTGACTCTACGTTGATCTTGGGCACTAATTGCTCCGATAAAATCGAGTAAATCTCCTGTGTTGTGTGAAAAAATGGGCTAAAACCTACCGTATTTTCTAAAATTTGGTCGCGCCCGTCTCGAACAATCAACCAGTCGCACTTTGTGGAACCGCAATCGGCAATGACTACCATGTCAATTTTATCAAGTCAAAAATTTGTGTGTAAATCGCACACGAAGTTGGCGCGGGTGCAAAAATAGACAGCGCATACTTCCCGGCCAAACCTTAGAGGCTGTTTGAATTCTTCTGCCAGAGCCTGGCGGTAAAAACTGCCTTTTACTTCCCTGTACAACCAATGGCACTGTTTTTTTTGTAAAAAAGAGTTTTCGGCGCCGTGGCAGCATGCATTGATGGCGCTTGAAATTTTTTGTTTGATAAATAAAAAACAAATTGTTTCTTTGTGGCTCGTTCCAAACTAGTCCCTCACAGTTCAATTTATTTCACATGACACAGTCGTACTACCACAACGCAACATTGCGCGCCGGAAGGGCGGGCAAATCCCGACCAACCGAAAACATGATCCATGAACCAACCTTGTGGCGATGCCTGCTATTGGCGGCTTTAACCTATTTGGTTTGGAGTGACAAAATTTCAATTGTCCTCGATTTTGGCTCGCCGCAAATCGAAAGTCAATTGCACGTACCGACTCCAACCGGAGTCAAAGCCTCTTTCCTTTCGGATATGCCCCGCAATCTTAACCCTACGGCAGAACGACCCAAAGCCACGGTCAGGCTGCCAACTGGTACCAAGGGGCATGCCGCTTTTATCCTGGATCCTACTTTCGCTTCGCGGAACAAAACGGATTCCCGCTCGGAAGCCAGTTCGAAGTCGCTTTGCGCCGAGTACGTCCAGCGCTTCGCGCCGATTGCCGTCGCTGAAATGAAAAAATACGGTATCCCGGCCAGCATAACGCTGGCGCAGGGCATTTTGGAAAGTAACGCAGGCGAAGGACTGATTGCGCAGCGCACAAACAACCATTTTGGCATCAAATGTTTTTCAAACAAATGCAAAAACGGGCACTGCGCAAACTTCACAGACAACTCGCACAAGGACTTTTTTGTGTGCTACGGCAATGTGTGGGGCAGCTACCGCGCGCACAGCCTTATGCTGAAAAACAACAGGAGATATGCAGACCTGTTTAGCCTGAATGCTCACGATTTTCGAGGCTGGGCGCAGGGGTTGGAAAAGGCGGGTTATGCCACGGACACGCTGTACGCCGAAAAACTCCTCGCCATCATCCAGAATATGGCGCTGGACGTATTTGACCAAAAGGACGGTCTTACCCAACAGGAAGCCAATCTGTGATCTTGATTCAGTGTAACGGGCGGGCTATTAGAGCATGTTGGGGATTTTCTGCCGGTGGCAAAAACGAGGGCTTTTTTCGTCAGTTTTCTCGTTTTTGAAGGAGCATAGCCGGGACTATGTGACTGAAAAAAGGCGAAAAGTGGCGGGAAAAGAACCGTTTTTGACCCGGTAAGAAAATCCCCAACGTGCTCTTAACCGCCCGTTACACTGGAATTGACAACCAAAACAGCGGCTACGCACAGAACCAGCAACGTACCGGCCAAGACCCAGGTCGCTTTTTCAATAAATTCCGTAGAACGCGCTGCACCGAATAACTGCTGAGCCTGACCGCCCAATGTGGGGTCAATGCCGCCGCCTTTGGGGTTTTGCACCAAAATCGAGGCCATCAGCAAAACACTAACCAGGGCAATAAAAACTGCTAAAGTGGATAACATCGTAGTCTATTTTTTTAATTTTTCAATTTCGGCGGCAAAGTTCGCGCAATTATCCGGAAACGCCAAGCAGAGTCGCTCGTACATATCAATTGCCTTGTCGCTGTAACCTTGCCTGGCATACAGTTTCGCCAGTGTCTCGGAAACAATCGTCTTGCTTTCCGTTACACTTCGCTCGGCTAGTGCCTGCGGCGATCCGGGTTGTTTGGTGTTCCCTGCTACTCGCTCTCCGGCACCCACCTCATCCGGGTCTTGTTTTGGCAACGAGGCACGAGCAGGCTGCGCCCGGAGCGGGCGTGTATCCGCAAGGGTTGGCGGTTGAAAGCGACTGATCCATGCACCAAAACTAACCTCTCCCGGCGTTGCAGCAGGTTGGACGACAGGCGTCGGCATTGACATTGGGGGCGACTGTATGGAGGCATTTTCCTCGAAACCTGCGGCTTCACTACTATCGTTTACCGGCCTTGTATCGGTGTGCGGCGCTTGTCTGGCTTGGGTCTGTTCCGAATTAAGGGGTATCTCCCGCTCCGCTTTTTTTGCCAGTGGAATTTTGGTGCCCAGTTCGCGCTGCACCGTTTCGATAGGGCGTAATTCGAGAACAAGCCCCTCCTGTTCCACCGGTTTGGGAGCAAGCATATTGGGTGCAAGTAGGAGGAAAAGTCGTTTCCGGTCCAGGCTGTAGGTCGCTGCCATGGCCAGGTTCCGGCCAAAATCACTGTTTTTGTCTCCTTGATTTGATTTCAAAACAAGGAGGTAGCGCAGGTTATGCGCATAAGGGTAAGCCAACGCCAGGGTTTTCAACTCTTCGTATGAAATCGTGGCCAGCAAGTCCGGGTTGTCTAAGTACCGTAAAAATCGGTCTTGCGTCATGGTTCCTGTTTTTTGTTTCTAAGTGCTTCGGCACTTACCAATTGTTAAACGCAGCATTGAAAATATCTTCCAGTAATTGGTCGCCGATCTGCCGAATAAGTTCGTTTTGCACCGAGATCAGGTCGCTTTCAGTGCCGAACTCGGCAAAATGGCTGAAGGTTTTTTCTCCAGTCCAACTGCCCCCTACCTCATCCAGATTAATAGTGTAGTTGATCTGCATGCGGATTTCCAACCGGTTCAGCGATACAGTCTCACCCGGCTTGGGTGCTACACCTACCACTCTAAAATCTGTGATCTTGCCCTCAAACTCAGCATCCGGAGCATCGCTGTTTAGTTTCAGGGGCGTTTCCGTGCGCACTTTGTCTTTCAGTCGTTCTGTGAAATCAACCGCCAACGTGGGTGGAGCGTTGACAGCCGTGGTTTCAAAGTTGCGGACAAAAAAAGTTTTTATATTGGGATCAATCGAAATTCCCTTCAGGGTGTAACACCCCTGATGGCTGAAGGCTACAAGCAGAAAAGATGCAGTCAAATATCGAATTGTCGTTGCCATTGATTTGAATTTCTTGATGCGCCAGAGGGCCACTACTCCCATTCGATGGTGGCAGGCGGTTTGGTGCTGATATCAAAAACTACCCGGTTGATGCCCCGTACATTGTTGATGATCTCGCTCGAAACCTCTGCCAAAAACTCGTAGGGCAGGCGGCTCCACTCCGCAGTCATGCCGTCGGTGCTATTCACGGCTCGCAGCGCCACAGCCTGTTCATACGTGCGCTCGTCGCCCATCACCCCCACAGACTGGATAGGCAGCAAAATCGTGCCTGCCTGCCAGACTTGATCGTACAGGTTGTGCTCGCGCAATTTGTTGATGTAAATCGCGTCGGCTTCTTGCAGCAGTTGCACCTTAGATGGTGTTATATCGCCGAGGATACGGATACCAAGCCCCGGCCCAGGGAACGGATGCCGGTTCAAAATGCTGCCCGGTATACCCAGCTCTTTGCCTACACGCCGCACTTCGTCCTTGAACAACATGCGCAACGGCTCCACGATTTTCAGGTTCAGATGTTCAGGCAGGCCACCTACGTTGTGGTGGCTTTTTATCGTAACGGAAGGGCCATGAACGCTAACGGACTCGATGACATCGGGGTAGATCGTGCCCTGCCCAAGCCAATTACAATCGTCGTGTGCACGGGACTCTTCCTCAAAAACCTCAATGAACAGCCTTCCAATGATCTTGCGTTTTTCTTCGGGATCGGACACACCACTCAGAGCATCGTAAAAACGCTGCTTGGCATCCACACCTTTGATATTTAGACCCATATGCCGGTAAGAATCGAGTACGGCCTCGTACTCGTTTTTACGGAGCAGGCCATTATCCACGAAAAAACAATACAGGCGTTCACCCACGGCTCGTTGCAACAACGTGGCCGCCACGGTGGAATCTACTCCGCCGGAAAGGGCCATAATCACTTTATCAGAGGCGATCTGTTTGCGCAACGCGGCCACCGTTTCTTCTACAAAGTGAGCGGGAGTCCAATCGCCTCCACAGCCACAAATGCGGAGTACAAAGTTCTTTAAAAACTGATACCCCTCGAGACTGTGGTACACCTCCGGGTGAAACTGGATGCCGTATACCGGCGCCTTAAAACGATCTCCGGTGGAGCGAAACGCGGCAACGGGGATGGTCTCTGTGCTGGCCAGCAAGGCAAATCCCTCCGGAAGGTCGAGGATCGTATCACCGTGGCTCATCCAAACCTGAGATTGGATCGATGTATGCTCGAAAAACGGATCCTGAAGGCCGTGTTGCACAAGGGTGGCCTTGCCGTACTCCCGTTTTTCCGAACGCGCCACTGTACCACCGTAATAATCAGCGGTGAGCTGTGCCCCATAGCAGATACCGAGTACGGGCAGTTTGCCAGCCACTGCTGCTAAATCAAGCCGCAAGGCATCCGGCTGTTTGACCGAAAACGGGCTTCCCGACAAAATGACCCCCTTGGTATCCGCCCCCAGTTCGGGGATTTTGTTGTAGGGTACGATTTCGCAATAGACGTGCATCTCGCGTACACGCCGGGCAATCAATTGCGTGTATTGCGACCCGAAATCGAGGATGAGAATTTTTTCCATAAACTGTTTTGAAGCCCGCAAAGGTAGCGAATTAGTTGTCGGGGAAAATATTGGGCATGCTTGGTTTTTCGAAAAGTGTTGAGTTATCTTTGCGCCCTCGAAAAGCCCGGTGCTATTTCCAATAAGAAGCCGGGCGAGATTCTATCTCTTAACATTAAATTTTCGCACTCAACATGGCAGTAAAATTGCGCCTCCAACGCCGTGGCCGCTCTAAAGCGCCCTTTTATCACATCGTCGTCGCCGATGCTCGTTTCCCCCGCGATGGCCGTTTCATCGAAAAAATCGGAACCTACAACCCGCTGACCATTCCCGCGACCATAGAACTGGACCGCGACTTGGCCTTCGACTGGTTGGTCAAAGGTGCTCAACCCACCGACACCGTACGTGCTATTCTGCGTTTCAAAGGCGTTTTGTACAGGAAACACCTCGCTGAAGGCGTGAAAAAAGGCGCTCTTACGCTTGAACAAGCCGAAGCCAAACTGAATGCCTGGATCGAACAAAAAGAAATAGGCATCGCTCAACGTCGTGAAGAAACAACTGAAAAACAACGCCGTCATGTAGCCGCCGTGGACGGATCCCCTAAGCCCAAGGCAAAACCGGTCGTTGTAGCCGCACCAGTTGTTGAAGAAGTAGTAGCCGAAGAACCCGCAGCAGTAGAAGAACCCGCAGCAGTGGTTGAGGAAGTAGTAGCCGAAGCACCAGCAGCAGTGGAAGAAGCCGCAGCAGTGGTTGAGGAAGTAGTAGCCGAGGCACCCGCAGCAGTAGAAGAAGCCGCAGCAATGGTTGAAGAAGTAGTAGCCGAGGCACCCGCAGCCGAAGAGGCCGCGCCGGAAGAAAAAACAGAAGAGTAACAACAACCTCGGCTAGAGTTTTTACTTTTGCCGATCAATAATTTTCGGGTAATAAAAGACCTGACAAAGCCCTTGGTTGCTTTGTCAGGTCTTTTTTCAAAAAAATCAACCCGCCAGTACCCATTCGCTCAATCACTCAAAAACGCACAGCCATGCAACCACTGGACGAGAAATACTACGACCGCCTGAATGAAATAGCCGCCTCTATTCAGGAATCGCCGCTCCTGGCGCAGTACCTGGAGGAAGAAGAGGACGAACTTTACAACGAACTCCGGCTGGAATTTGAACCAATGCTCTCGCAGGTACATCACGAGGTAGCAGCTAATGCGCCCCTACAGTTGGTCACCATAGAAAAAACGCTGCTCGAGCCGGTCTTCGAGGGCTTGTACCTGCCTCGCATTCTCGGTTACGCCGTGCTGCGCGGCGAGATCAATGACCAATACCGCTATGTTCGGCCTAATGACCACTTCAAAGACATTCTGCTGGCCATTTGCAATAGCGTACACTTCGAGCAATTGAAAAAACGTATAGGTCAAAGTATTCAAGTCGGGTTTGCCCTCAGCAGCGATATCTGGATCACCAACTTGATGAGCCAAATCGAGAACAAACGCATCCGATATTTTCTCCAGCAACAAAAAAACGATCGCTTCCGCGACCAAAAAGACCGCCACGAGTTGTACACCCGCTACTCCAACCAGTTCCGTAACGAGCTGTACTACTCGGCAGACTTCCCCAAAGTGCGTGGCGAGATGAAGGCCAACTTCTCCGCCCTGCGCCAGTTCTTGCTCAAACGTTTTGAGGTAGGGGGCGACAACGCCAGCCTAAAAGATCAAATCCGGGGTTTTTTGCTCAACCCAGATTTTCATAACTCGGACGAGTATGTAGAAATGTTGGCGATGTACGGCATTTTCATGCCTCTGGACGAAGCCGGACAAAAAGAGTACGCTGGCCACTTTTCCCGAGAGCGTGCTTCATTTCCAACTTTTGAGTTCAGATACCTGACCTTTCTGGCCGAGCTGTATAATTCAAATGCCAACATGAACGCCGAGCACGACGAACGCATGGCACAATTGGTGGATTTGAAGGTTTCTGATAAAATATCCGAGCTGTACCGCATTGCCATCAAAGTTCACAGCCTCGGCTACGTTCACCCGGATGTAATAGACGCGGTGCAGGAATTTTACAACAACCACGAGGGCCTTTCAATCGAAAGCAAGTGCCTTCGCCTCATCTTAATCAACTACTTTAGTCGCCTGATGAATGGCCTCATCGAGCGCGAATACGCGGACTACTTCGAGCTGAACAAGATTTTCAACGTGTATATCCAGATTTTTGGCAACCAAGAGTTCAACCAGGCGGTCGAAAAAATCTCCATGCGTTATGTGCAAAAACTGCTCAAGGTGTACACCGACAAACGCGGCAAAGACTATCAGGACATTAAAAAGTTCGTGTCCACCCAATTTGTGGACATGGGTTTCCTTGACGACAAAGAGATCGTGGAGATGTTCAAGACCCGGCGCAAGCGACGCAAATCGGACGAGGCCTGATCTGTCAGCCTTGATCGGCCAAATTCCGCAGCCCGTCGAAGCCCGGCAAGCGACAGGATTCGGCCCGGTACTTTCGCCGACCAGTTTGCCCCCTTTCATCCGCGTCCCTTACCTACGTTATCCTCTATTAATTAAGCACAATGACGGTACTCGTTTTTTTGGTTGTTCTCTACATCCTGCTCGGCTTGAGTATGATGAAATTGTTTGAAAAAGCCGGCCTCCCAAGTTGGAAAGCCCTTGTTCCGGGACTTGCCGCTGTGGAATGGAGCAAAATGGTGGGGCGCAAACCGCAGTACGCGGCTTGGCTGCTGTTTCCGGTGGTCAATTTTTTCATTTACGCAGCGCTGTGCATTGATATGGTACGTTCCTTTGGCAAGCACGGTTTTTGGGATTCAGTGTTGTCCGTAGTTTACGCCCCCGTTTCGTTTTTCCTGATCGGGCGTACACCCACATGTACCTACAACGGGCCGATTTTAGAGCAGGAACAGAATTACCACCAGCAGGTACACGAGGCACAAGAACAAAAAGACAAAGCGGCATTGCGCAAATTGGAGGCCGCCAATCCATTTAAAAAAACACAATTACGCGAGTGGACGGAGGCCATTGTTTTTGCAGTTTTCGCCGCAGCCTTAATCCGTATGTTCCTCATCGAGGCATATGTAATCCCCACTTCCTCGATGGAGGGGACGCTGAAAGTAGGCGATTACCTGTTCGTGAGTAAAGCGCATTATGGCATCCGGACACCGATGACAGTGATCCAGTTTCCGCTGATTCACAACCGGTTCAGTAACACAGACGGGTTAATGGCCCACGAATCATACCTCGAAAAACCCTCCCTGCCCTACTTCCGACTGCCAGCCATTGAACAGGTAGATCGCAACGAACCGGTTGTGTTCAACTACCCTGCAGGCGACAGCGTCATCATAACCCCCAACCGCACCTACGATGTATACCAGTGGCGCCGCGAAATGGATATGCTGCGCCGAATGAACCGCCAAATTCCGCCCATGCCGGAGGTAGTAGCCAGGCCCATTGACAAAAAAGACCACTACATCAAGCGCTGCATCGGGATGGCGGGCGACAGCCTGCAGATCCGTGGAGGCCAAGTGTACATCAACGGAAAGGCAGCCACGAACCCAACCCACATGCAATTTGCCTATTTCATCAACAACCCTTCCGGCAACCTGAACCTCAATAAACTGGAGGAAATCGGGGTCAGCCTCAATGACGCTATCCCCATCGAAATGCCCACCGGCGAGATTCGGCGCTACTACAACCTCGATGTGCAGCAGGCCGAAAAAGTAAAAACCTGGGGTACCGACATCACGCTCGAACGCTTCTCGCCCGGCCCGCGGCCAGGCTACGTTTTCCCATATGATGCCGCTCACGATACCTGGACAGTAGACAATTTCGGTCCAATCTTCATCCCCAAAAAAGGAACCACGGTCGAACTCACCCCGACCAGTCTGCCGTTTTACGAGCGCATCATTCGCGTGTACGATGGTAATCAGCTAGAGGTTCGAGGGGATAAATATATCCTCAACGGGCAAGAAACCACCACCTATACCTTCAAACAGGACTACTATTGGATGATGGGCGACAACCGCCACAATTCCGAAGACTCCCGCATCTGGGGCTTCGTGCCCGCCGACCACATCGTGGGCAAGCCGCTCTTTATCTGGTTCTCCACCAAAAACGGCAACATCCGCGAGGGCATTAATTGGAGCCGAATTTTCCGCTCGGCCAACAAAATGTAAGGAACGCGGACTAAAAAAAATCACTTTTGCGCCGCCGCTTTCATTTCCGTGGCCAGCGGTTCGCCGAGGTACCGGTCAATGGCAGCATGTACGCCATATATCACCGGTGTCAACGCAAACGCCATGGTGGCTTTGTAAATATAGCTCATCACGGATATGGCCAGCACCTGCATGAACGGCAGCTGCTGCCCAATGTGCAACGCGATGAATACCACAATGAAACTGTCTAAAAACTGGGACACCAACGTGCTGCCAGTGGCCCTAAGCCAGATCTTTTTCTCGCCCGTCATCGCCTTAATGCGGTGAAAAATGCCCACGTCCACGATTTGGGCCACCAAAAACGCGATCAACGAACCAACGATGATCCACATACTCTGGCCAAAAACAATGGAGTAGGCCGCATTGTAGTCCGATACCTGGGCACGCACGGCTGCCTGTTCTTCGGGCGACCACGATGGCTTGATGTGCGCTGTGCGCCAAAACTCGGCAGGGTCGAGTTGGATCGCCCCGAAAAGCATAAGAAACCCGTAAGCAATCAGGCCGGCAGTCAGGTAAGAAAGCATACGCACGCCACGTCGACCGTAGTACTCGTTGATGATGTCGGTCATCACGAACACCGCAGGCCACAGCAAAACACCTGCCGTGAGCGTGAACGACAGCCCGTTTTGCCCAAACAACGACCACTGTACCTCGGCCATACCAAGCGTACGCTCAAGTGAAAATAATTTCACGCCCATAAACTCTGCCACCAGGGCATTGCTGACAAAAAAGCCGGACAGTATCATCCACAGTCGGTTGGATTTGGAACTAAAAAACTCGCGCATGAGGTGTTGTTAATGGTGCAAAAAATAGGTTTCTCCCTTGCCCTCCAACCAATCCACATACTCTACCGAGCCGAGGCGAAATTTGATTGGAATCGGTATTTTCAAACCGATTTTGTACTCGACACGGCAAAAAAACGGCAACGCATCTGCCGACCAGTGGCAAAGCGCAGGCGGGGTGAAGGGCGGAGTGAAAGAAATTTCTGACAAATCGATTTTGTGCTCGTTCGTAGCCACAGGCGAAAAAGCACCGTTGGGAATAGGCAAAACTAACCGGTGTCCGTGATTTTCAACGCCGGCAACCCAACGATCTAATGCATGAAACGACAGCCCGTTGCTGTTTTGGGCTTGGGCAAAAGCCAGCCAAAAAAGCCCGGCCAAAGTTGAAAAGAGGCGGAAAGACGGATGCGCTCCCCTCCCCTGCAGGTTTTGACATTGCCGATTCCGATTCATGCGGTAAATGTAGCGCGACAACTCCAACAAAATTCACCCAAGGAACGGCGTTGGAATAAAGGTACAAATTTGGCGGCCTCGTTTTGCTGCTGTTTTCGTTGCTCGTCGATTGTTTAGGCACC
>JBJXEZ010000202.1:0-6746 GCA_046153695.1 Saprospiraceae bacterium | reverse complement strand
GCCGGAACGATTCGGCATCGGGCGCGGTAATCGGGCTGAAAACGACCAGTTTATCGAGCCTTTTTTTCCAGGAAGACGAATACAGACCGGCCACCTGGCAGGGCCGCACGCCGAGAAATTCGTTTTCTTCGAACAGCTCAATCGGCTTCACGAGCCGCGGGTAAATGATGAACGTTTCGGGCAGGGTGGGGCAGCAGTCGGGCAGGGTTTTCGAGTCGAGCGAATGGTCGGTGAGCAAGCGGTTGAGGTGAAAAAAGCCCTCGCGACTGCGGGCGAGACCAACAAAAAGCAGCCGCCCGTCGCGCCGAAATTCGATGCCGAGGATGGGCCGAATGCCCGCGCGCTCGCAGCTCGAAACGAATTCGAGTGCGCCGGAGGTGTTGTTCAAATCGGTCAGCGCGAGCGTTCGGATGCCTTTTTCGGCGGCCATTTCGACCAGTTTTTTGGGCGAAAGCACCCCATAGCGCAGGCTGAACCACGAGTGTCCGTTGAGGAACATGATGGTTGAAAAGTCTTCTCAAAAAATCAAATCAGGCTGCTGCGTATGGTCGGGAGCGGGTGGGGGAGTGCGGGCAAATTTTCAGATAAAAAGTTGAAAAACAATCGGTCTTTAAAAACTATTTGTGTTTTTAAAATTGATGACCTGAGAAATGTCGAGCCTGGTTTTGCCGAAAAAAGAAGGTGGAGTCGAGTAAATGCCGCTTTTTTTTTGTTGCCGATCGGGCATTTTGAGTGGAAGAATTGATCTGGTCGGGTGGAGAACCATGCCGGTCATCAAGTAAGACAAACAGGTAAATGGCCAGTTTCACTATTATTACGCGGTCAGACATCGTGATGGGTGGTCTATAAGTTCAGGGCTTTCCTCGATGTCTGGCTTCTTTCTTTTGCGTGGCAACGTTGGTTATTTAATCTGTCTCCATTCTGAAACTCCTCAGTAGCACCCATATTGATGAAAGGTCTACCACTCCGCCTTGCCTTTTGTGTCTGCCTGCTCGCAATGCTGTCCCCGCTCTTTTCGCAGCAGCAGGCGTTGCCGAGGCCAAAAGTCGAACGTGATTTCTGCGCCCAGAAAATCATGTGGGAGGCAGCCCTTCAGCAAAATCCATTCTTGCGTCAGCGGCAGGAAAAAGTGGAGCAAGCGCTCTACGAGTACCTGAAAGTAAAACAACCATCGGCTAAAGCACCGCCGCCGATGGTTGTGCTGCCCGTTGTTGTCCATATCATCCACGACAGCGGGGCCGAAAACATTTCGGATGCCATGGTAATTCAGGGAATCCAGGATTTGAATGATGCTTTTGCCAATGTCGGCTACTACGACCCCGCTACGGGCGTGAATACAGAGATACAATTCTGCCTCGCCATGCGAGACTCGCTCGGCAACCTCACCACGGGTATCACCCGCAACCAGTCTCCGCTGACCAACATGCTGATGGACGTGGACGACATCACGGTGAAAAACATAAACCGCTGGGACCCTACCCAGTATATCAACATCTGGCTGGTGCGGGAAATCTGTCAAAGTGGCGGCGGCTGCGGGGTGGCTGGCTATGCCTGGTTCCCCGGTTCGCATGGCAACCCGGAGGATGGCATCATGATGGAGGCTAATTTCTTCGGCAGTTCGCAGGGGGCCAGCGGCGTGCAGATTCATGAAATGGGCCACTATCTTGGCCTTTACCACACTTTTGAGGGCGGCTGTTCCAACAACGACTGCCTCGCCGACGGGGACAGGGTCTGCGATACGCCGCCCGACCAGAGCACGGCGGCGGTGCCTTGCGGAACGCCTGTCAACTCCTGCTCCACCGACACGGACAGCGGCTTTTTGACAGACCAAAACGACCTCATTGAGGACTACATGGACTACGGCGACTTCGGTTGCTGGTCGGTGTTCACACAGGGGCAAACCGACCGGATGCACTGGCATATCGAAAATGTCCGGTACAGCCTGCTCGTATCGAAAGCCTGCCTCGATCCCTGCACGTCGCCTTTAACCGCCTCCTTTTCAGCGAGTGCTACAACCGTGGACGCTGGCACGACCGTCAATTTCGTCAATTCCTCCACCAACGTAACCAGCTTTAACTGGACGCTGGACGGCGCGCCCTTTTCGACGCTTGCCAATCCCGGCCATACCTTCAATACGGAAGGCAGCTTCGTGGTGTGCCTCGAGGCGGGCAATGGCGACCCGAACTGTTACAGCCGTCAATGCGTCACCATGGAGGTGGTGTGTCCGGTAATGCCGGGTTTCACGATGAGTGCCAACTTGCTGCTGCCGGGCCAATCCGCTATTTTCACGAACACCAGTTCCAACGCCTCGGCCTGGACCTGGCAGCTGAATGGCTCACCCTTCGGCAGCACAACCGACTTTACGGACACGTTCCCCAATTCGGGTCTTCAAACCATTTGCATGACGGCCTCCAACGGCATTTGCGAAGCGACAAGCTGTCAGAACCTGTTTGTGATGTACGTTTCGGGAACGGGCGGCTGCGATACGTCGTGGCTCAAAACATATGGTTCCCCGCTCGACGACGAGCGTGGCCATGCCCTCCTCGAGATTCCGCAAAACCTCGGGGGCGGTTTTCTCATCGGCGGCGGCAAGGGCGACAGCGCCATGATCACCCGCCTCGACCTCAATGCCAATATCGTTTGGACACGGGCGTTCGACCCCACGCCTTTCGCGGCCGACTTCATCTGGGCGCTCAATTTCGACAGCGACGGCAACGTCATCGGCTCGGGCCAGACCCGCGACGAACCGTCAGGCAACGTCGAGTGCTTCATTTTCAAGTACAATATACCGACCAACAACATCCTTTGGGTGAACGAACTGGACCTCTCCGACCCTGCTGAGGAAATTTACCGCAGCATTTTCGAAAAATCGCCCGGCGGCAACTACATCGTGGCGGGCAACATCGACCAGGACCCTGGTTTAGCCGCCTCAAACAACAATGGCTTCCTGCTGGAGGTGAACCGCAACACCGGGGCAAACGTGTGGCAGCGCAACTACACGCTCGGCAACGCCGAATCGTTCCAGAAGGCACTGCTCCACAACGGCGCCATCCATACAACGGGTCGCTACAGTTTCGACCCGACAGGCACCGCCCGCTGGCGACCGGGCATCACCAAACTCGACCTGAACGGCGTGCAGCAGTGGTCAAATCTCTACCTGCGCCCTGTTACGAACATCACCGCAGCCCGCCTTTCTTCCTCCGATATGGTGGCAGACAATGGTCTCGTAGTGCTTGGCCACGGCGACCTCAGCGGCACCAGCACCACCGACGTCTCCCTCTTCCTGTTCAAAACCGACGACAACGGCAACCTGCTCTGGGCGATGAACTACGACATTTCAGGTGCCACGTCCGAGGTAAGCACGCAGCTTATCATTGTTCCCGATGGCTATGTATGCCTCGGCTACTACACGGCCGCAAGCCAGGATGTGTTTATCTTCAAAACAGACAAACAGGGTCAACTCCTTTGGTCGAAATCCTATGGCAACACTTCTACGGAAGATGCCTTTGACCTCGTGAACGCCAACGGACAGGTTTACTTTACCGGAAAGACGAAAGCACCGACGCCAGGTTCGACGTTCGACTTTTTCTTAGCAAACATTGCCGAAGATGGCACCGTGTCCGCCTTCGACAGTTGCAACCTGTTTACCGAGCTGAATATGACCGCCCTGGCTATCGACAGCCCATACAGCGGTCAGCACAACCTCACACAGCTGAATCAAAACTGGGGACAATTCCTGAACGACAGGCAAGTGAGCACTTCGATTATCCAGTCCACCACCATCTGCTTCCAGCCCTGCATCGATTCTTGCGCAGTGATGCCCAATGCGCATTTTGTCGCAGCCAATGCTGTCTGTCATGGCGACAGCCTTGAAGTGAGCCTCACGGCTTGCAACCTGGGCATCTTTGATCTGCCGGTTTACACGCCCGTCAGTTTTTACCTCGGCGACCCCACGAGCACGAACACTGCCATACTTCTCGCCACATTGCCTTTGCCGTATGCGTTGCCGCATGATAGTTGCAGCACGTTTTCTTTCATCGTCGCGGCACCGCCCAACGCCCTGATATTCGTCATGCTCAACGACGACGGTGCCACGCCGCTTCCGTTTTCCCTCACTGACTTCGATGGCGAAACCGGCGAGTGCGACCATACGAACAATATCGGCAACTTCATATACCCGTTTAAGCCACCGCTGCTCGACCTCGGCCCCGACGTATTCCTGTGTCAAAATGGCGTGACCGTGTTCAACGCCGGTGCCGGTTTCGCCGACTATCGCTGGCAGGACGAAAGCACCGAGCAAACCCTGACGGCTTTCAGCCCTGGTATTTACAGCGTAACCGCCACCGATGCCTGTGGTGGCAAACAGACGGACCAGGTACAGGTGACCGTGGACAGCACCACCGTACTCAACCTCGGTCCCGACATCCCCGTTTGCGAGGGCAGCAGCACCCTGCTGGACGTACCCGGTTACGTCACGTACCAGTGGTCGCCACCCGACTATCTGAGTTGTGTGGATTGTCCCAATCCCACCGTTACACCAGCCGCCGACATTGCCTATACGCTCGTAGCCACTACTGCCGACGGCTGCATCGGTGTGGCCGCAGTCCGGATTATCCTCGCCGAAACCAGCGCGTCGTTCGCTGAATTGCAGCTCTGCGCAGGCGACACGGTCCTCTTCTTCGGAATGCCCGTGACCGCAGCAGGAACGTTTCAACAAACGCTCACCGCGCAAAACGGCTGCGACTCCGTCGTGACCGTTACGGTGAAAGCGTTGCCCGTCTCGGCGAGCAGCCTGACGCTTTTTGGCTGCCCCGGCAGCGCGGTGCCGTATGCTTCGCAAATGGTACCCGTCGGGCAAACGCAAGACTTCAAATTCCAGAACTACCTCGGCTGCGATTCGGTGGTGACTGTTACGGTGGAAGCGTTGCCCGTCTCGGCGAGCAGCCTGACGCTTTTTGGCTGCCCCGGCAGCTCGGTGCCGTATGCTTCGCAAATGGTACCTGTCGGGCAAACGCAGGACTTCATGTTCCAGAACTACCTCGGCTGCGATTCGGTGGTAACCGTCACGGTGGAGGCTTTGCCGACCTCAACCAATAACCTTGCACTATTTGCCTGCCCCGGCGGCGTGGTGCAGTATGCCGCGCAAACGCTGTCCATCGGGCAGACGCAGGATTTTACATTCCAGAACTACCTCGGCTGCGATTCGGTGGTGACCGTCACCGTGCAGGCTTTGCCTGTTGATTATCAGGAAATTGAACTCAGTGTCTGCCCCGGCGAATCCGTCATTTTTGGTGGGCAGACTCTCCTGTCCGGCGACACGGCCACCTTTATCTACCAGAACACCGGCGGCTGCGACTCGGTCATCCACATTTCGGTTATGGAGCACGAGGCAATTGTCTTCGAGCTGTCCTCCGAAACGATTTGCCCCGGCACCGCTGAAGGCCATATCGAACTGGACATTACTGCGGGCGACCAACCACTGACCGCTTCGCTGGATGGTGGAGCCTTTTCCGGCGCCGGCGTTTACGAAGGCCTGTTGGCTGGAATGCATACCGTGCAGGTACAGGATGTACACGGCTGCTTCGCTTCGCAAAGTATCAGGATTTCCGAATTTCCGCCGCTGGTGGTTGCTTCGGAGGATTACGTACTGCCTTGCGCCGAGCCTTCCGTGATGCTGATACCTGCGGTGCTATCCCATCACGGACCTGTTAGTTGGGCGTGGCCCGGCGGCTGGAATAAACCCTGGTACCAGGTCGGGCAAGCCGGGGAGTACACCGTCCGGATTTCCGATAACTGCGCCACGGAGGAGCGAAAGATACTGGTGAATTGGGGCAACGACGATGACCCCAACGGGCTATTTTACGTGCCAAACGTCTTTTCGCCGGATGGCGACGGCAAAAACGACGAGTTTCGGGTGTACGTGGCAGAGGGGGTTGATGTCTTGATGTTTGAACTGTGGGTCTTCGACCGCTGGGGCAACCTGCTGTTCATGACCCCCGACCCGGCAGTGGGCTGGAACGGCATTTTCCGGGAAGAAGAGATGAATTCGGGCGTTATGGTCTGGTACGTGAAAACCAGCGTTGCCATCTGCGGCAGGATAGAGGAGATGTTCCTGAAGGGTGATGTAACGGTGGTGCGATGATTGTTTTGGCGGGGACCCGCCTAATCCCGGGCAGCCCATCCAAACCTGATAAAAACCCGGAGCTTTTCGGGTTTTACGGTATCTGAAAGGGTGCATTACGCATGTAATGCATATGCAATGCACCTGTCATGCTCTCGGGTCCGAGGTTTGTTACAAATTGTGTATGCATCCGGCGAACTGCATAAAATCATCAAACCGGGAAGGCCGAGGTGGTCCCAAATCGACGGACAGCAAACAAACCAGGGTTTTCTTGACGAAGACCCTCCGTAGCTTTGGATCTTGATTTTTTGCGTCAGGCAACGTAAATAAATCTGGTAAACAAATCAAAGTAATCATCAAAACACCCTGCGCGGGTTTCTTAACATTCAAAAGAGTATGCTGATTGGATATGCACGCGTCTCTACGCACGACCAAAACCTCGACCTGCAAAATGATGCGCTCAAGCAGGCGGGTTGCGAAAAGGTGTTCGTAGACAAGGTCAGCGGGACGCTCCGCGAGCGTCCCGGATTGGACAAGATTCGAGAACTGCTCCGAAAGGGCGACACGCTGGTCGTGTGGCGACTCGATCGGCTTGGGCGATCGCTCAAAGACCTCATCGAATGGG
>JBJXEZ010000191.1:0-10169 GCA_046153695.1 Saprospiraceae bacterium | reverse complement strand
GGCACTTTGGTCAATCTGGAACGCTGCCTGCCTTTGGGTGGCCGCCTCGACGGACATATCGTACAAGGGCATGTTGATACTGTGGCTTCTTGCGTCGAGGTACTGGAAACCGGCGGTTCCTGGCGGTTTACGTTCCGTTACCTGCCAAAACCGGAGCACTTGCTGGTGGATAAAGGTTCCGTATGCCTCAACGGCGTGAGCCTGACCGTGGTGGAACCGCGGGACGACCTGTTTTCGGTGGCCATAATTCCCTACACCTGGGAACACACCAATTTCCGCACGCTCGCTCCAGGCAATACGGTGAATATCGAATTTGATATTATCGGCAAGTACATTGCCCGCTATCTGGCTGCCTACCCGAGGTAAGAGCGAAGGTTTACCGTTTTTCGAACAACCACCACGAAGGGTTTCTTTTCACGATTCGGAAATTGTCGAAAAGGTACTTGCGAATATGCGTAACGGCCTCTTCCGGGTCGTCGGTAAACAGGATCAAGTCAAGGTCTTCAGGCGAAATGGTGCCCTGTTCCACCATGTCGGCAAGAAACTCCCGTAATTGCTGGAAGAAATCAGTGCCCATGACCACCATGGGAAAGTCCTGGATTTTACGGGTTTGAATGAGTGTGAGCGTTTCAAAAAACTCGTCCATAGTGCCGAAGCCGCCGGGCAGGATGACAAAAGCATAGGAATATTTGACCAGCAAGACCTTGCGTATGAAGAAGTAACGGAAGAGCACGAACTTGTCAAGGTACGGATTTTCCTTTTGCTCGTGGGGCAGGATGATGTTGCAGCCCACCGACTGGCCGCCCACCTCGCGAGCGCCTCGGTTGGCGGCTTCCATGATGCCCGGTCCTCCGCCGGTCATGATTACCAAGCCCATGTCGGCGGCGATGCGGGCACTCACCTGCCTGGCCAGTTCGTAGTATCGGTGGCCCTCCTTGAATCGAGCCGAACCGAATACCGTGACTGCAGGTCCCATAAAATGCAGGGCGCGTATGCCTCGGACAAACTCCCAGAATACACGAAAGATAAACCCCAGTTCGTAGGTGCGACTTTTTGGACCTTGGAGCCAGACGGACTCATTTCGGCGGATTAGCGGGCGGCGCGGTGTGGGCATGGGTTCGACGAATGGTTGTTGTTGGTTATGCGGTTTTTCATTCTTCCCGAGATACTCTATCGGGTAACTGGTTAGCCCAAACGCTAGGAAAGTAGTGCTTGGGCTAACCAGTCATTCCTTAATCAAAACCGAATCTGCACCGCTCCCAGGCGAAAACCGCCAGCAGGTGCCTTACCACCAACCTCGTGCCCCCGCTCGAACCCGGCTTTGTCCAGCACGGCTATTTCGGTCAGTTTTTCCTTGCGCAAACCGGCGTTGAGTACAGCCAGGTCTTTTCCAAAAAAAACATCCGCTTTGGCGCGGGCCTGGCGCAGTTCTTCCCGGATAACCTCCTTGCGATCCATCACGGAAGTGGTGGGCAAATCGTCCGATACTTCTGTGAACAAGTAAAGCCGTCCTAACCGTGCACGCAATTGCTGTTCGCCGGTGATACCTTTGGACTCGATGGTCTCGGTCAGTGTTTTGCGAAATGCTTCGAGGTTAGCAGTATACTGGGCCAATTTGTTTTTCAGCGCTTTGTCTTTCACCAGGGTTGCACGGCGGTCAGCGGTGTCTTTGGCGCTCTGCACCTGAGCTACGAGCAGGCCGAGGTCTTCCACAAGCCCAAACAGGTCGGATGAAATGGCGTGCCGCTTGGCATAGTCAAGTTCTGGCTGGACGGGGTCGGGCACGAGTTGCAAGGTGCCTTTGTCTGAGAAATTGCCCGCTTTGAGCCGCACTTCATAGGTGCCAGGCAGGGCCAATTGGCCAAAAAATCCGGCGTATGCACCAGGTTCTCCACGTACAAGTACACCTTTGGCTGCCTTGGGCGGAGCACTGCGCATATCCCAACGCACGACGTTGATCCCCTTGCGTTTGGTGGCCGGAAGGGTGACCACTTTTTTGCCCGAAGGGTCATAAATTTCAATGTTCGCTTCTCCCGTGCTCAGGCGCTCTTTCAGGAAATACTGGATAGTAGCGTTTTCCGAACTGTTGGGGCCGGCGTACGAATCGGTGTTCGGAAACGCCTGTCCATAGTGGCCCGTGGTGACGGGCACTTGGCGCGTGGGCAACAGCACGGCATCGCGCTGCAGCAGTTCGGGCGTGAGGCGGCGGAACGGCGAAATGTCGTCCACAATAAAAATTCCGCGTCCGTGGGTAGCTGCCACGAGGTCGTTGGTGCGCGGGTGGATGAGCAGGTCGCGTACAGCCACATATTCCGGGAAGCCGGCTTTGTACAGCACCCAGTTAATGCCACCGTCGTTGCTGATGTACAAGCCGAATTCAGTGCCGAGGAAGAGCAGGTCGGGGTTTTCCAGGTCCTCGATGATGACGTGTGCGTAACCTTGAAGCACGTCACTGTTGCTGATGAGCGACCAGGATTTGCCGCCATCGTCGGTACGTGCGGCGTATGTGCGCATATCGCCGTAAGCGTGGTTGTCGAACGTGGCAAAAGCGCGGTTGCGATCATGACGGCTCGGTGTTACCCGGCTCACCCATGCACCCTTGGGCACGCCGGCGATGTTTTGGGAAATAAGCGACCAGTTTTTGCCACCGTCGCGGGTGATCTGGATATAGCCGTCGTCGGTGCCCACGTAAATAAGGTTGTCGTCCAGTGGCGACGGGCCGATGGAGTAGATTGTACAGTGGTTTTCAGCGGAAGAATTGTCCAGTGTGAGGCCACCGCTGGCGTATTGTTGTTGTTTGACGGTGTCGTTGGTAGTCAGGTCGGGCGAAATGCGGGTCCAGGTATTGCCCAGATCGGTGGTTTTGAACAAAAACTGAGCACCGCAATACAACGCGTTTGGGTTGGCCCGGCTTTTCACGACGGGTGTGTTCCAGTTCCAGCGGTACTTGGGGTCGCCCTGTTTCTCCTGCGGCTGGATGAGTTTGCTCTGGCCGGTTTTCAGGTTCACTCGGTTCAGGTTGCCGCCCTGGCTTTCAGCAAACACGATGTTCGGGTCCTGCGCGTCGGGTTGTACCCAAAAGCCATCGCCGCCGTTGAGCGATTCCCAGTCCCGGTTTTCGATGCCTCCTCGGCTCTGTGAAGGGCCGCGCCAGGAGCCGTTGTCCTGCAATCCGCCATACACATGGTATGGTGCCTGTTCGTCGGCGGCAACTTGGTAAAATTGAGACACGGGCAGGTTTTTCAGGTGTGTCCAGGATACACCCTGATCAAGGCTCATGTACACGCCTCCGTCGGTGCCGAGGTAGAGGTGGTTGGTGCTGTTGGGGTTAATCCACAGGGCGTGGTGGTCGGAGTGTATCCAGCCGCCACCGTCGCCGTCTGCAAACGAGAAGCCGCCATCACTGCTTATGGACAGCGAAAAAGCCGGACGGTACACGCGTTTGGGGTCTTTGGGGTCCACAGCGAGCGTGCTGAAGTAAAACGGGCGTGCAGTCACATTGGACGTGGCACTTTGGTGTTTCCACGTTTCGCCGCCGTCGGCGGAAATGAGCAGGCTGGTATTTTCGCTTTCTACGATAGCGAAAACGTTGTCGGGCGCACTGGGTGCCAGCGCCAGTGCAATGCGGCCAAACGTTCCGGTTGGCAGGCCATTGGTTATCTTGCGCCAGGTTTTGCCGCCGTCGGTGCTTTTATGCAGGGCACTGCCCGGTCCGCCGGAAGCGAACGAGTATGGCGTGCGCCTGAACTGCCACATGGAAGCGAGTAATACGTCGGGGTTTCGAGGGTCCATGATGATGTCTGCACAGCCGGTTTTGTCGTCTGTGTACAGGATTTTTTCCCAGGTTTTGCCGCCATCGGTGGTTTTGTACAGGCCGCGATCGGGGCCGGCGCTCCACAATGGGCCTGGCACAGCCACATACACGGTGTTCGGCTCGGAAGGGTGGATGATGATTTTGGAAATATGCTCGCTTTTTTCGAGGCCCATGCGGCTCCAGTTGCGGCCGCCATCAGTAGTACGGTAAATACCAAGGCCGATAGCCACGCTGTTGCGCATGTTGCTTTCTCCGGTACCCACCCACACCACATCGGGTCGGGATTGGTCAACGGCCAACGCGCCGATAGACTGCGGGTGTTTGTCAAAAATCGGCTCAAACAGCACACCGGCAGTGGTGGTTTTCCATACGCCGCCACCCGCTGTGCCGACGTACAACACCTTCGGATTGTTGTTTACACCCTCAATGGCGGTGATACGTCCGCTCATGACCGCCGGCCCGATATTACGGGCCTCAATGGCACCGAAAGTGGCAGAGGTCAGTTTATTCTGGGCTGAAATGAAGGAAAAAAAGGAGAAGGAAAGTAAAAAGAGAAGGAGAGTGTGTTTCATGCGCTATTGTTGTTTGCGGCTCTTGGAGATAGGTAAAAAAAGGTGTCACAGAGGCTCACAGAGCGTACGGAGGCTCACAAATTTTTTTTAAAACAACCTCTGTGGGCCTCCGTACACTCTGTGAGCCTCTGTGACACCTTTTCGCGAAATCACACTCGGCGATTACTTCGTCGGCATATCAAAAATCTTCACGTCCACGAGCGGGTTTACAGTCACGGCTGTGACGTTGATGGTGGTATTGCCCATCATCGGGTTTACCTGCTGCATGGTATGGGGCATAATAATGCCGTTCACTGGCTTGAAGTTGGAGAAAACCGTCGAGGTTTCCACTTCTTTGCCGTCAACTTCATCCACTTGCACGTTTTTGATCTCGTAATAATTGGCCGGATCGTACAGGATGTACTCGACTTTTTTGCCACCCTTGTTGACTTTGATCTTGTGGGCCTCGGTGCCTTCCACGTCTTCCTTGCCGACGTATTCTACCGAGTAGCCTTTTTCTTTGTAACCAATAACGGTGCCGTCAATATCGGTTTGGTCTTTCATGGCCTTGACCTGATCGGCGGTCATTGGCTCGGGGTCAGTCTGGCCCATGAAGGGATTGGTGGCCCAACCTTTGTCGCCGCTGATGGCCGAAGTTTGGGACATACCCATGACCGACACGTCCATGCGCATGGAACGGTCGCGAATAGTGGTCATGCTCATGCCGATGGACATTCCGGCTGCGGCATCAGCAGAAATGGTGGCCTCCATTTTGATGGCCTCTACCTTTTTCCAGTTCTCGCCACCCACGGCAGCGATGTGTTTGGCGATGATTTCATCGGCAGATTGGGCTGTGGCAAAGGCTCCGAATACGAGCAGGAGAAGTGCAGAAAAGAGTGTTTTTTTCATACTTGAAAAACGTTTTGACTTAGGTGAAGTGCCCAATATGCGGGCGTGAAAAAATATGGCTGCAAAAAAACGGCATCCCGCCGAGGTTTTGACCGATTTTCGATGAGAAACGGTATCTGAGGGGCACACTTTTTGTTTTTATGCGACAAGGTGGTTTCTGGGCGGTTTTTTCCAAGACACGCTGCGGGCTGGAATTGCTGGCCCGGCTTGTTTGATTGGGAAGTAATTTTCAGACCGGGCATATATTCTCGGATCGGGTCGGTGGTTAGCACTGGAGCGAAAATTTTGCATGGGAGGACTAGTCAGAAAACCGTATGCCCGCAACTGGACTTGTTCTATGAGTATGTTTTTGCCTTGTCACTGAAATATGAACATGCTCTAAAAATTCTATCGAAAGTTCGCTCAACGCTGAAGCGCTGCACCATGACAGCCACACGGTCAAATTTTTTCCAGTCCCGCTACGGAACTGCGCATCTCCTCAATCAGTTGGGCCACCAAGCCTGGTAAGTCGCTTTTGCCGGTATTTTCCAAAACCCTGGACTCGATCGCTTGCGCCAATTGGGCTGTGTCCTCCATACCCAACATCCGAAATTGCGGCTTCACCGTGTGAACCACCCGGCGCAGCTCTTCCCGGTCGTCTGCGGCTAATGCCGTTTCGATACGAGGTAGGGCCGTGTTCACCGACTCGATGTACAAGCCGACATATTTGCGAACACGTTCGGGTTTGCCGCCAGCGAGTTTTTCCAAAAAGGCCAGTTGGGTTGGCTGGCTGAGTGCGGCTTCTTCGGCAGGCGGAACTGGCGTTGAGGGCATTTCTGTGCGCACGGCCAGCAATGCGGCGAGCAGTTGTTCGTCCCTGAATGGCTTGGGTACGCAGCTGTTCATGCCGTTTTGCAGGCAGCGCCGCACTTCTTTTTGTGTGACGGAGGCCGTGAATGCGATAATAGGAATGGCGTTCAGCGGCGCGGAAAGGGCGCGGATGGAGCGAGTAGCCTCCAGGCCGTCCATAACGGGCATGGCTACGTCCATGAGCACGACATCAAGTGTCTCGGCCTGCACCGCTTCGAGTGCCTCCCGGCCATTTTCGGCGGTAATTACTACCACATCGGGGATCAACATTTGAAGCGTTTCCACGGCTACAATGCGGTTGAAAGCGTTGTCTTCGGCCACCAGCACACGCAAACCGCGCAGGGCAGCGGCGGTGCCGGCAGCGGGTTCGGCCTCGGGCCGGGCGGCGGGCAAAGTGCCGACGGGCAATTCGATGTCGAACCAAAACGCGGAGCCTTGGCCAGGCTGGCTCTCGGCCTGAAGTGTGCCGCCAAATTTTTCTACGAGTTGTTTGGAAATACTCAGGCCGAGGCCAGTGCCGCCGTATTTGCGGGCTGTATCGCCGGAGGCTTGCCGGAAACTATCGAACACAACGGCCAGTTGGGCGGGTGTCATACCGATCCCGGTGTCGCGCACGGAAAAGTGAATGCGGCAGCGCTGCTCGCTGTGCTTTTGCAAGGTAGCGGATACCAACACCTGCCCTTTTTCGGTAAACTTGACGGCATTGCCAGCGAGGTTGAGCAACACCTGCTGCAGGCGCACTGGATCACCTACGAGTACAGGCGGGATGCCCGGATCGCAGTCCAGTTCGAGGCGCAGGCCCTTTTCTTCGGCCCGAAACTGGAGTGTGGTGCGCACTCGCTCGAGGATATCGGCCACGTCGACATCGGTGACCTCCAGATCCATCTTGCCCGCCTGGATTTTGGAGATGTCGAGGATGTCGTTAAGGATGACCAAGAGTGCATCCGAGGACTGGCGGATGCTGTGCAGATACAGGAGCTGATCTTCACGTGGATTTTTTTGCAGGAGCAGGTTGGTCATGCCCATCACAGCGTTCATGGGCGTGCGGATTTCGTGGCTCATATTGGCCAAAAACTGCTGCTCGGCACGTTCGCTCTGTTCTGCACGTCGACGTTGGCGGTCGGCCTCTTGTTTTTCGGCTTCGGCCTTTGCGCGGAGTTTTTCGGCTTCTTCTTTTTGGTGGATAAGTTCAGCGGTACGCTTTTCTACGAGGTGGGTAAGTTCTTCCTCGCGATGCTGGAGCTGCTCAAGGGTCTTGTCGGTCTGGTGGCGCAGGCGGCGGGTGAGCAGGCCCACGATTTTTTGCATTACTTCCGGGTATTCGCCCAGCACTTCGAAGAACACTTCCCGGTCAATGCGGGCCAGCCGGGTAGGGGTTGTAGCGCTAACCGACATGGAACGCGGCCCTTCGTCGAGCAGGGCCATTTCGCCAAAACAGTGGCCGGCGTGCATGAGAGCCACAGTATAGTCGCCGTCGTGTACACGAGCCTCGCCTTCGAGAATGAGAAAGAGCGAACGGCCCGGGTCACCCTTTCGGAATACAGCGCCGTCTGCCGGAATCTTTTCGATACGGCTTTGGTCGGCGAGATGCTGGAGCACAAGCGGCGGCACGGAGCGAAAAATGTCCATGCGGCTGAGTTTGTCGGCGAGGGTGGAAGCAGTAAGCATATGCAGCGAGGAACAGTACTCCGGCGATCTAAGAGTCTATCCCAGGGTTACCAGTTGATTGGTCAAGATAAAAACATGCTGTTTGCCTAAGTTCGTCAGTTTGTTTTTACTTCACCCTGAAATCGAACGAAATAGTGCCGCATTGTTCGCTAGAGCCGGAGGGAGCAAAGCGATATTGCCGTGCCCATGACTCGGCTTTGGACCGCAGGATGCTCTCGTTGGTAGTGGAACCGGCCAGGGTGTAGCTCGCGGAGGTGACCGAGCCGTCGCCGCCTACGCATACGCGCACGGCCACGCGGCCGGTGTATTGGGTATCGTCCACCATTTTGGGGCGGCCCACCACCTTGCGACCGCCGAGGCCGCCGCCGATGGATTCGCCGACACCCGAACCGTCGCCGCCACCGGTACCCGTTCCCGTGCCGCCGCGACCGAATGGGTCGGTGCCGGTGCCCCCGGGCTGGCCCTGGTTGCCGGGTTTGCCGGTGTTGCCTTGTCCTGTGCCGGTGGAACCGGGTTTGCCAAATGTGCTTCCAAAAGCGCCTTTTTTCTTGTCGCGTTCTTCTTGTTCTTTTCGGGCCCGGTCCTGTTCAGTGCGTTCGGCAATTTCTTGACGTCTGCGTTCGTCATCCGCATCTTGTTGCCTGCGCTTGGTTTCTTCCTGAGCGCGGCGTATAGCTGCCACATCAGGGTCGGAGGAGGTACTGGTCTTGGGCGGTGCAGGCGTGGACGCCTTGGGAGGCGTGCTTGTTTTTGTCGGCGGAGCGGGCTGCGGCTTTTCTACGGGTGCCGTGCTTTTAGGGTTATCCATTTGTTGGCCGGGTGGAGCGGGGTCGTTACCCTGTCCTTTGTCCGGTTCTCCCGGAGCGGGTTCGCTACCGCCGCCGCCCCATTCGATTTCGATGGGTGGCGATTGCAGATTGGGCTTGTTGACCGAAACCTGCATAAAAAAAAGAAGGGCCAGCAATGCAGCGTGAAAAACTACGCTGATCAGAACGGCTTTGGTGCGGTCTTCTTCTTTTTGTCTTTGAGCGATGACTTTCATACGAAAATGCTATTTGCTGTTGGCCAAAACAGATGCCGGAGCGTTCAAAAGTGCATAAATCAAGGTTCCACTCCGCTTAGCGTGGCGGATCGGTCTGTTCCTCTGTGGCCAGAATGGTTTTGACCTTGAGCCGGTTGGCAATGTCGAGGATGAACACAACATAGTCCAGCGGCACGGTTTTTTCCGCCACGACGGTGATTGTGGTCTTATCAGGTGTTTCACCTACAGCCCGAATTTTGGCCTTTAGTGATGCTTCGAGGCTTTCTTTCCGGGTACGTGTACCCTCCACAAAATAGTCGCCCTTGACGTTAACGGACACGGCGAGGTCGGGCGAGGCCATGGTTTTGGAGCTGCTGGACGGCAGTTGGAGGTTCAGGGCGTTGGGTGTGACGAACTTGGAGGTAAGCATGAAAAACATCAACAACAGGAAGATAATGTCAATCATGGCGGCGAGGCTAAACTCAGGCTCGACACGGACTCTGCGTTTTAAACCCATATGCTAAAATCGTGCTTGGAAGGTGATGGTTGAACGTGTGGGCGGCATCAAACGGGAGTGCTCAGCGCGAAGGCTCTTGCAGCAAGTCCATGAATTGCAGGGCGGTGTATTCCATTTTGTACACCACTTTGTCCAATTTGGAGGCAAGCAGGTTGTAGCCAGCCATGGCGACGATGGATACAGAAAGACCCAGTGCTGTACTGGTCAGGGCTTGGTAAATACCGCTGGAAAGTACCTGTGGTGTCACATTGGTTGCGGTGGACATATCCTCAAAAGACAGGATAAGGCCGAGCACGGTGCCTAAAAGGCCGAACATGGGGCCGAGGCCGGAAATGGAAGCGAGTGTGGACAGGTTGCGCTCCAACTTGAGCAGCTCAAGGTTGCCCACGTTTTCGATGGCCTTGTTGATGTCTTCAAGTGGTTTTCCAATCCGCTCGAGGCCTTTTTCCACCATACGGGCCATAGGTGCATCCACGCTTTGGCACAGCGCCTTGGCAGCTTGCAGGTTGCCGCTTTCTACACTGGCCCGGATGCTGTTAATAAAATTTTGGTCCACACGCCCGGCTCGCTCCAGTGTAAAATAGCGCTCAATGATGATGTAGAGCGCTGAAATAGAGAGGAAAACCAGAATGAAAAACATGACCATGCTGGAAGTGGAATCACCGAGAAAGGTGTCCAGCAGGCTTTTTTGTTCTACGGTTTCGGTCGGGGAATCGGGCAGGATTTGCAGGAACCAGAATGAAGCCAACAAGGATTGGAACGTCATAGGACTAACTTCGTGGTTGGTTAATGAATTGATTGTTTGTTTTTTGCGCTCTTTCGAACGCCAAAAGTATGGTG
>JBJXEZ010000167.1:0-10950 GCA_046153695.1 Saprospiraceae bacterium | reverse complement strand
GGGTCATTTTTTGTTGGGGAAAAAATTCCATGCCCGTATCGGCGCGGCGGCGAGTAACTGCGGCGTGTATACTGGCCAAAGGATCCACATCTTCCACGGGTGCGTCGGTACCGTTGGTCAGCCGGGCACCGGAGTCCAGCAGGCTGCGCCACGGATAAGCACCGGTACGGGCGCGTTCCTCGCCAAGGCGCTTGGTCACAAACGGTGCGTCACTGGTACAGTGGATGGCTTGTATGGAGGCGACCACACCCTGTCGCCCAAAACGTGGAATATCCTGCGGATCAATATGCTGTGCGTGCTCAATGCGCCAGCGAAGGCCCGTGCAGTTGCCAAATACATCCAGCATTTCGCGATTGGCGCGGTCTCCTATGGCGTGTACGCACAGCTGGAGGCCGTGTTTGCGGCATTCGGTTGCCAGGCCACGAATGGTATGCACGGGTGTGGTATTTTGGCCGAGGTGGCCAGGTTTGTCTGCATAGGGGTGAAGCAGCCACGCACCGTAAGAGCCGAGCGCCCCGTCTAGGTATGCCTTCACGGCACGAACGGTGAGCTTACCCTTGCCTAGGCCGATCTGTGGGAAAGCACTCAGTTTGGAAAGTTCCGAAGAATCCGGTTGGCCGATCATGACCCAAAGGCGCAACGGCAGTTTGTCCTGCATGGCGAGCCTTGTAAACTGTTCAATTTCCCAAAAACTGCTTCCAGCATCCTGAAACGAGGTGATGCCTTTATTCAGACACGCGTTGGCAGCCAGTTCAACAGTGTGATCGAAGGCGGCTTGTTTTTCGGCCTCGGAGCGTTTGTTTTTCCAGTTGGAAAGCGGCTCTGAAATCAAGTCCATGGCGTTTTCCTCGAAAACTCCGGTTAGGTTGCCCGCGGCATCGCGTACGATACGACCGCCAACCGGGTCGGCGGTTTCACGGCTGATGCCGGCCAGTTCAAGTGCGCGGGCATTAGCGATGAGGGCATGGCCGCTGGCGTGCCGGAGTACAACCGGATGTTCGGGCGCTGCGGCACTAAGGGCATCGTGGTACGGGTAGCCATTCACCGAGCGGCCCGGCGATTCATTCCATTTCTCCTGGTGCCAACCTCGCCCCTCAATCCAATCATTTGCGGGTACGTCCTTGGCTTTTTCCGCCACGAGGCGGACTATCTCGCCCCAATTAGCGGCTTTCATCAGGTTCAAATTTTGCAGGCTCAGGCCAAGGCCGATAAAGTGGCCGTGTCCTTCGATAAAACCAGGCATGGCAAACGCACCTTGCAGGTCAATCATTTCCGTACCTGCACCAGCCAGCGCCTTGGCACCGGCATCGTCTCCGACATACAAAATCGAATCGCCGCGAACGGCGACTGCGCTGGCATGAAGCATGGCCGAGTCGGAAGTGAAAAAATTGCCGTTGAACAGAATACGTGTGGCAGGTTCGGGCTTTTGTGGCCCGGAACAGGCAGCGACAAACAGGGTGGCAAAAAGAAGTGGAAGGGTATGTTTCATATAAATCGGTCGAGCAGATTTCGCGGTGCTGCCTGGGGCGAAGGTAGGCAAACGGGCAGGAACCAATCATCCAACCAGTTCCAACCGCCCGTCTGCCCCTTCGGACAATCGCCCCTCGTCCATCAGGTACATGATTACTTTTTCCGCTTGCTCCCGCTGCCGGGGTGAGAATGCCGAAAGCACTTCGGCAGCGCTGCGGTTTTCGCGCTCCAGCAAAGACCTTATTTTGGCTTCCAACGCCTCGAACACGTCTTCCGGCACATCGGAATCGTTGCGGCCCGTACACACATCGCAGATGCCACAGGGTTTTGCGTCGTTTTGGCCGAAATAGGCCAGCAACTGGCGGCTGCGGCACTTGCGTGTTTCGGCATAGCGGATGGCTTCCTCGGTGCGTACCTCGGCGCGTTGTTTGCGAAAATTGAAACGCTCCATGTCAATGGTCAGGTTTTCGGCACCCACGCGCTCGTGTGTAAAGGTCATATACGGCTGACTCTGAGCGGGCTGGTAGTCTAGAATACCTTCTTTTTGGGCTGACAGCAGTGTTTGCTCCACCGTTTCCGGCTCCATTTTGGCGTACCTTGCCAATGACGGGACACTAATTTCCACATAATCGCGCTGCACGCCGGGATAGGCTCGAAGCAGGACTTTGGTCACAGTGTCGGCCTGTTTATTGCGCAACTGGTAGTCGTACAACGCCGCTCTCGAGGCTGAAATAAACACCTTCGGCATGGCGCCTGATGCATCGGAAAGTGCTATCCAGCCTTCTTGTTCGAGTAGTTTCAGCGCGGAAAAAACAGGCCCCTGATCAAACTTGTAGGTCAGGCAAAAATGCTGCAAATCAAACGGGATGCTTTCACCCGAGCCGCTGCCGATAGCCAATTGGGAAAGGCTACCCAACGCCTGATACACGCGTCTAACGAATTCCATTTCCGGGTAAGCAGTCTTCAGGTGAAAGCGCAGGGTGTCGGCATAGCCGGGTGCATACAGCAGCACAGCGAAAGATTTTTTTCCGTCGCGACCGGCTCTACCTGCCTCTTGAAAGTACGCCTCGAGGTTGTCGGGCAAACTGAGGTGGACCACGAGGCGGACGTCGGGTTTATCAATGCCCATGCCGAAGGCGTTTGTGCAGGCCATGATGCGCGTACGGCCATTGATCCAGGCCTCTTGTTTTTGGCTACGCTCCTCCATATCAAGCCCGGCGTGGTAAAAATCGGCGCTTATGCGTTGCTCTTGCAGGTACCGGGCGATTTCCTTTGTTTCGCCTCGGCTGCGCAGGTAAACCAGCCCGCTGCCGGGCACGTTGCGCAAGATGTCGAGCAATTTTTCCCGCTTGTTAGACTCGTACAGAACCGAGTACGACAGGTTTGGCCGCTCAAAACGCTGGCGGTAAACGGCAGCCTGTCGGAAGCCAAGTTTTTCCTGAATGTCGAGTACTACCTCCGGCGTAGCAGTGGCGGTGAGGGCAAGCAGCGGAGTTTGCGGTAGCAGTCTTTGGCGAAAATCAGCGATTTGCAGGTACGGCGGCCGGAAATCGTACCCCCACTGGCTCACACAGTGGGCCTCGTCCACGGCGAGTAAGTTTACCTGCATACGTTTCACGCGCTCAACCGCCAGATCGGTACGCAAGCGTTCCGGACTGAGGTAGAGCAATTTGTACGAGCCGTTGCAAGCGTTTTCAAAAACGATGTCCAGCTCTCGGCGGCTCATTCCCGCGTAAATCGCCGCTGCCGGTATGCCGCGCTGTTTTAATTGGGACACCTGATCTTTCATCAGCGCAATCAGCGGAGAAATAACGAGGCAAAGCCCATCACGGCACAAAGCCGGCACCTGATAACAAACCGATTTGCCGCCTCCTGTGGGGAGTAGCGCCAGCGTATCGCGCCCGGCCAATACCGAGTCGATAATGTCTTCCTGAAGCGGGCGAAAGGCCGGGTACTTCCAGAATTGTTGAAGGATGGTCAGCGGCTCGGTCATAGTATTTTTAAAAATCCAGACCTATGACCACCCCCGTTCGGTGGTGCTTTTCTCCAAAGAAACCGACGGCCAGGTCAACATGCAAAATGCGAAACACGCTGCCGCCAATGTTGTACAGCCCGAAACTGGCTTCCCAGTAGGGTAGCCTGGAGTTGGTCGCATCGGCCTGGGCGGCATATTGGTCGGCGTAGTAAAATCCGAATCCGATTGCTTCTTTCCAACTCAGTTTGCGCAGTAAGGGCAAACGGTCCAGTATCCAGCCATTGAAGTGGTGACGCAAGTGCGCGTAGCCATAGCTGCCAGCCGTGCTGAACTCGTAATAGGGCAGCAGGAAAAAGCCGCGGCCGTAGTTGTTCGGACTGCCGAGGAAGGTCTGGTTGCCCTTAGGGTGGTAGTAGTCCATGAATTCGATGCGCTCTTTTCCAAAAAAAGCGCCACCGCCCAGCATCCATTCGCTATAGCCGAGCAGCCCGAGTTCCAGGTCGTTTTGAGAGAGCCGTACCTGCACATGATCATATTCCATCTCACTGCGGAACACTCCGGGAATGGCTTTGGTATAGCGCATCGTCAGTTCCGGCCACTTGGAACGATGGTAGGCCCGAAACTCCGGGTAGGAGCTGTACGTCTCACCGAAGCGAATACGGGCACCCAATTCAACGGCAAACGTGCGGTTGGGGTTGAAAAACGGTTGTTCGGGTTCTGTCACGGGCACGGGCAGTGGTGAATTAGGGGCGTAGGTGCGGTCGCGGCGGAAGAGGCTGTAATCGCTGTGGTTTACCAAGGCCCGGCGTTCGGCAAGCTCCCCGGCCAATTCGAGGCGCAGGCCTGGGGCTACGTTTTTGCCCACTTTGGCTCGGACAAACGCCTTTTTATATAGTTTTAAATAATTTTTTTTCTCCAAAACGGAATAGAGCAAGTTGGCCACTTCGCTGATTTGGCCCTGCCGATCGAACTGCTCCACCGACACACCGCCCGCCACTTCTGCGGTGGTGTAATAAATACTCTCGAAACGCCGCTCAAGGCGCAGGCTGCCGCGCAGGCGTTTTTCGGAAAAACCATAATTGAGCACCCCGTCGGCTTCCCAGTATCGGGAACGCTGCTTGCCCTCACTCTGGCGCCAGGTGGGCGTGAAATTCAGCAGCCAGCCCTGTACGGCGTTGAATTGCATACCCTCATACAATGCGGGGAAGGAAATGCGGGACTTTTGGAATGAATTGCGCCAGGTATAGCCGAAGAGCAGGTTCATCGGTTTAAACCGGTTCCGTTTGCTGTCAATACTGTCGAGATAGGCCTTTGACTCCCAAATTGTCTCCAAACTGTCCTTTTTCACATAGTCGCCAGCCTCTTCCTCGGTAAGCGGCACAGGCCGAACGGTGTTCCAGTAGGTGGAATCGCGTTCATTGGCTTCCTTTTCGATCCGAAACTGCTCGCGACCAAAAAACTCCGGGCCGAACTGCGGCGTCAGGTTGTAGTTGGAAAAAATGCCGTTGAAGAAGCCCGCAATTTTGAATCCGAATACGGCAAACCCGTAACTGGTGTTTTGTGACAACAGGCACCACTCGTCCGGCCTGTTCACGGGCACGAACTGTTGTCGGATATTCAGCGTATCCAAAATGGGTTGTTGAATGGATTTCCCGGTCAGTTTCAGGTCTACGCTGGCGAGGTTCCACCACTCGTCCACGATGTACAGATGACCGTGAAACGTAGGCGACTCCTCGCGGGTGGGCGTGACCTCTATTTTGTAGATATCGTATCCGTTTTCGTCCTTGAAACGCCCTAGCAACCGGAATTCATAGTAGGAAAAGGCATTGTCGGCTAATGGAGAGAGAATGGTACGTTGTACCTCGAGGTGTTCGTCATAGAGGTTGAAGTTGGTGAGCGTGGCTCTGTTGACGCTAAACCCGTCGGTATTGCCGCTGACCTTGCTTGAAACCATGATCTCCTTCGTGCGAGCGGGATTGGCCTGTACATACAGTTTGGACACCGATTCAGACAGGTAGATTACGCCCGTCCGGTTGGAATCGAGTATGCCGCCCATATTTCCCACTTCTTGACCGAGTACTTTTTCGGGAGCCGACAGCATTTTGTTGAACCCCTTGATATAGGTGTCGCACGAATACTCGGCGGTTCTTTTTTTGTAATAATCGCGTTTGGCTATAGCCTTGCGCATGATCGGGTAGGCCGGGTCTTCGGATGTGATGACGACCTCGGACAGCTGCAGGTCGCTGGGCTCCAAACGCACGTCAAGCCGTACCGGTTTATTTGCCACCACGACCTTTTCGGTTTTTTGTTTGTAGCCGATGTACTGAAAAACAATGTCGTAGGTACCAGGCTGTAGAGTTAGCCGATACTCGCCTTCGGAGTTAGCCACTGTACCGTTAGTGGAGTTTCGGACGTAAACGGTAGCGTAGGGCAGAGGTTGGCCTGATTCGTCTTGTACCGTGCCCGACAATTGCGCCAGAGCGGTCAACGGCATTGCGGCAATTGCAGCCGCGAACAGTCGGATAAGGGTGCGCATACGGTCGAGTTGTGTTTTGTTTTTCATAAAATAATTGCCAATGATTGGCAGCGCCAGCGGGCAAAGGCCCAACTTTGTGTTTTCTTTAAAATCATGGACCTGCTACACCGTTTCAACGATTTTTCCGAGCACCGGGGCCTTCTCGGCGCAGACGAACGCGTTTTGGCAGCCGTCAGTGGAGGCGTGGATTCGGTCGTGCTGGCCCATTTGCTTGGGCAAAGAAAGCGGCCTTTTGGCATTGCGCACTGTAATTTTTGCCTGCGCGGCGCGGAGTCCGACGGAGACGAGTCGTTTGTCCGGGAATTAACAGAAAAATTAGACGTACCGTTTTTTGTCCAGCGCTTCGACACGAAAAAATACGCCACAGAAAACGGCCTTTCCATCCAAATGGCTGCGCGTGAACTGCGCTACCAATGGTTTGAGACTGTACGGGCGGAAAGCCAATTCGATTGCATCGCCACGGGCCACAATTTGAACGACTCTGTGGAAACGACCCTGCTCCATTTTGCCCGGGGCACCGGCCTGACCGGCCTCGGCGGCATGCCCGACCGGAATGGTACTGTGGTGCGCCCGTTGCTTTTCGCTTCGCGTTCTGAAATCCTTGCTTTTGCACAAGAAATTGGCCTGATATGGCGGGAAGACAGCAGCAATGCCGACACCTACTACACCCGAAATGCCATCAGGCAACGGTTACTGCCCGAGTTTGAAAACTTGAATCCGGCCTTTTTGGCCAATGCAGCCGAAACCCAACGCCGCACCCGTGCCGCCGATGCCAACCTCCAGTACCTGCTCCAGCAGTTGCTCGAAAAAACGGGCGAGGCTGGCGTTTTTCGCTTGCACAAAACTGCGCTTGCTGCGCTGCCGTCCCTTCCCGATGCCCTGTTCGACTTGCTCCAGCCCTATGGTTTCACCGGTGATCAGGCCAGGCAAGTAGCCGATGGTATGCACCACACCGGCTCGGAATGGCACGCACCGTCCGGCTACCGAATTGTGGTGGATCGAGACGTACTGTTGTTGACCGCCCAAACAGCCTTAAGCGAAAGCGTACAAATACTGGCGGACGACCTGCTGGTGCGCACACCCGATGGCGGGCGGCTCGTGTTGATGCCCTCGGCTGCGCCCATCGACAGTTTGCCGACCGACGGTATGACGGTGTTCGTAGACGCGGAAATTCTCCGATTTCCACTACTTTTGCGGCGTTGGAAACCCGGTGATGTATTTCAGCCACTGGGAATGGGAGGGAAAAGTCAAAAACTCCAGGATTTTTTCACCAACAACAAATTGTCGCGCCTGGAAAAAGAGCAGGTATGGGTACTGGAGGATCTTGAAAAAAGAATTGTGTGGATAGTCGGTATGCGCCTCGACGAGCGGTTCAAGGTCAATGCCGAATCTTCTAAACTACTGAAATTGAATTGGATAAAACACTGATTGAGCGCGTGCAAGGGCACGTTCGCTGCGCAGGAGAGCCATGGTGGTTTGTCTTGCGACTTTGCGCCTTCTGGCTCCTGTTTTTTGCATTTTACCGGGCCTTGTTTATTGCCTGGCAGTATCCTATCTGGGGAGAGGTCGGTCCCTGGCCCGCCTTTTGGCACGGCCTACCGCTTGACCTGAGCACGGCAGGCTACTTAGTGGTGGTGCCGGTATTGGCCTGGTACCTGGCCATGTTGGGCAACTCGACCACCCGGCTTGTGTTGAGCACTGTGTTTTGGGCTTTCTACTTAGGGGTCATCCTCTTTTTTGTTTTGGCATTTGCGGCCAACATTTTCATTTATGCCGAATGGCATACGCCGTTGAACAGCCGGGCTCTGGAGCATTTCCGAACACCCGGAGCCGTGCTGGACTCCATGTCGCTGCCTTTCAAAATCGGCTCGTTTATTCTGTATACCTCGTTGTGCTGGGGCTGGTGGAAACTTTTCCGAAAAATGGCAGGCGACCTGCCGAAACACCCGGAACGGTCGCTCGTACATATCCCGTCGGCTCCAGTGCTGCTGGCCTGCCTGTTTTTGCTTATCCGCGGCGGGTTTGGGAAAATGCCGATCAATGAAAGTGCCGTATATTACTCGAGCCACCCGATGGACAACCATGCCGCTACCAACACGGCTTGGCACCTGATACACAGTGTTATCGAAGCCCGATCCACCATCAATCACTACCGAAGCGGGCAAACCGATGCCGCTCGAGGAGAAGTGGTTCGTCTGCTTCCTCCGACCGAGGCAGATTCGACATCGTCGTCATGGCTCGCCGCTCGGCCCGGCCAGCGCCCCAACGTCGTGATCATCATTCTGGAAAGTATGACAGCCCAAGTCGTGGAGGAACTCGGCGGCGAAAAAGGCGTTTGCCCCAACCTGAGCAAGTTAGCAAAGGAAGGACTGTCGTTCAGCCAATGTTACGGCAGCGGTTACCGCACCGACCAAGGCCTGGTTTCGGTGCTTTCGGGTTTTCCGGCCCAGCCCGATCAGTCGGTGATTCTCCACCAGGACAAGGCCAACAAACTGCCCGGGCTGGCAAAAACCTTTGGTCAGGCAGGCTACTCGTCTGCGTTTTATTATGGCGGCCAGCTCACATTCGCTAACATGGGCTCGTGGCTGTACGGACAGCAGTTTGATAAAATCGTTTCCATCAATGATTTTTCCCGAGCCGAGATCACCCAACTCTGGGGAGCCGACGACGCGACCTTGCTGGATAAAGTGACCGAGTCATTGGGTCAAATGCCGCAGCCGTTTTTTGCCACAGCCATGACCCTGAGTTTGCACCAGCCATACGACGTGCCCTACGATAGCCGCTGGAACGGTGCTGATGAGCCATCCAAATTCCTGAATTGCGCCGCATTTGCCGACCATGCCATCGGCGAGTTTTTTCGGAAATCGGCCGGGGAACCGTGGTTTGAAAATACCGTTTTCGTTCTCGTTGCCGATCATGGCCATTTACAACCGAACGGCCACACCATGGACACGCCCCGTTCCCGGCAGGTGCCGCTTATCATTGCCGGGCCGCTCATCAGCGCGAACTGGCGCGGTCGTGTTTTGGAAAAAATCGGCAACCACCACGATATCCCGGCCACGCTGCTGCAAGCGCTCGGATTGCCCAGTACCGACTACACCTGGAGCAAAAACCTGCTCGCCGCTGACGCCACAGATTTCGCTTACTACTCCAACGAAAATGGTTTGGGCTGGATAACGCCCCAGGGCGCGGGCTTTTTCCCATTTGCCCAAAAGCGTTGGCAAGTTTATTCGGGAAATATCGAACCGGCATCCGAAACGGCTGCCCGGGCCTACCTGCAAGTGCTGTACGACGAATACCTCGGTTTATAACGGCATAAAAACCTCGGCCATCATACATCGGGCGCTGCCGCCGCCGTAGGTCTCGATGGTGTCAATGGGGGCGTGCAGCAACCTGGTATGGTGCTCCAGGGCTTGAATTTGATCGGGCAAAAGCGACCGGAATGCCTGCTCGGACAGTACCAACAAGGTCTCGTCGCGGTCGTTTCGCACCTGGAGCATATTTCCGGCGAAGGCGTTCATCTGGTCGAGCGTAATAGAAATGATTTCTTTGCCGGTTTCCTGAAACCTCTGCTCCAGCATCCGCCGCTCCTGAGTATCCCGGACGGTGTCGAGGCAAATCACCACGAAGGTTTCGCCCATCGCCATCATCACATTGGTGTGGTAAATGTCCTGACCATTGGCATCCACCGCATGGAAAACGACTTTTTGGTAGCCTATTTTTTGGCAAAGCTCATCCAGAAGGCCGGCATCGGTGCGCGGGCTTAGGCAGGCGTAAGCGAGGCGGTTTTGGTGGTCAAAAATAATGCTGCCGGTGCCTTCGAGAAACAGGTTAGCGTCCTCATGGTTTTCCAAATGAACGCGCTGTTCTGCCCGAAAACCGGCATTGAGCGCCACTTGTAGCACGGCCTCGTCGCGTTCACGGCGGCGCGTAGGCGCAAACATGGGGTAGGTGATCAACAGTCCCTCCTGGTGAAATGTAGCCCAGTTATTCGGAAATACGGCATCTGGCTTGACCGGGGTAGGGGAGTCCTGGGCCACGAGCACATCCACCCCGGCATCGCGAAGGCGCTGCACGAACGCGTCGAACTCTTCCACGGCCTTTTGGCGCATGGCGTCGGGCGAGAGCCTGCCGTCGCGGCTCTGAAAGGCATTGTTGGCGGCGGTTTCTTCGTTGAACCCGAAATTGGTCGGGCGAACCATCAGGATGTGGCGGGTGGTCTGGCGACGCGAATTGGTAGCGGACATGTGAAACGTGTTTTTCGAGTGGCAAACTTACACGATATATTTTTTCTAGGGGAGTTCGGCCAGGTACGAAAAAACCCGGCCTAACTTGCGTCAGCCGGGTCGAGTAGTCAATTCCTAACCTTTAAAAACTACTGATTTCTTTTGTTGGGCAAAGGTGACCCCTTTGACAAAAAGAAGCCTGAAAAGCCAGTTTAAGTTAGGGTTAAGTTTGTAAAGCGATCTGCCGCGATGTTGTGGGCTTTTGCGTGTGAATATGGCGACCTCCTGTCATTTCCATTGTGATGCACGGCTACCAGGACCGCTTCGGTTTCCAAAAATTGTTTCTCCGCTAGGCCGTAACCGGTAGTCGCCGTAGTAGTAGCCCAGCTTGAAGGCGGCCACGTCGCGGCCCGTGAGCCGGTTTCGGGCCAGGTCGCCGGTGTTGGCCGAGTTGCCGTCGCGGCCCATGTCGCGGGTGTTGAGATGTACGCGGGGCTGGACAGGCTCAGCGTGGAGGCGATTATTGATATGTGTATCTAACAAACCTATTTTCAAAACCCAATATTAGGCTATCTGACTTACCAAGATTGTCAGTAAAGTAAACTTGATAATACTTGGGCCATATCACCCAGAAACTCGACGACCAATTTTGTTCCGGGTTCATAGATACAATGCGCACAAAATGCTTTCCTGGCTTTAAATTTAAAGCCCGCTGGCCGCAAGTGTTCGGCAGATTAGAAAAA
>JBJXEZ010000132.1:0-15021 GCA_046153695.1 Saprospiraceae bacterium | reverse complement strand
GCCCAAGACAGCCCGAAAAAATTCGGCAAGCCCGATCTTTCTGAACTACAATTGACAACCTGTTCATTTGAGCCGGGCGCTTCCGCCATGGTTTTGTTCGATGTTGGCGAGGCCGAAATGGAAATTGATGGCCGAGCTGGGTTCGTTTTCCGTATCCATCGCCACAAGCGAATCAAGTTGTTTGACAAAACCGGCCTTGACCATGCTAATGTTAGCATCCCGTATTATGCCGCTAGAAACAAGTACGGGCAGTTTGAGGAAGTTCAAAGTATAAAGGCGGTTTGCCACTATTTGGAGGACGGAAAAGCTAAAACCATGGCACTGCCCTCGAAGGAAATTTTTGATAATGACCTGGGCAGCGAGGGTATGCGGGTTGTCAAATTTGCAATACCCGGCGTGCGAGAAGGTTGTGTGATTGAGTATAAGTATGATTTTGTCACCCAAGATTTGGGAAACCTCGACAGCTGGTCTTTCCAAGGACCTATACCAGTTTTGCACAGCGAAGTATTGTTGACCATACCTGAAATGTTTGTTTTCCAGAAAGTCCAACGAGGGATGTACGACCTTGCCGTGAATAAATCAGAGAAGATAAATCGCCAGATTAATGGAAGTCTTGACAACGGGTGGTACCGCTCCAATACAATAAACGCGGACCTGCCCTGCAACCGCTGGCAATGGGGTATGCGGGAAGTGCCTTCGCTGCGCAAAGAGCCATTGATGGGACCACCCCGCGATGCTGCCGCCCACATCGAATTCCAGTTGCTGATGGTCACACTTCCCTCGGGTGAACAGCAGGAAATCATGCCCTCTTACCAAAAGTTCAATGCCATGCTGATTGAAGACGATAATTTTGGGGGCAAGGCCAGCCCCGATCGTTTTTCGCGAGGCTTGGCCGAACGAATCACTTCCGGACTTACCGACCCAAATGCAAAAGCAAGGGCTATCCTGAAACACATTCAAGAAAAAATTGCCTGGAACGAAGAGGGCGGTCTCTATGCAAAGCAAACAGGCTCCGAGGCGTACGAGTCCGGCAAAGGCCGTGCCGCCGATATCAACCTGCTTCTCGTAGCCTGCTTGCGGGCAGCAGGAATTTCGGCAGACCCCCTGATCCTGGGCACTCGCGATTTCGCTCGACCGCACCCGATCTACCCCAATCGCCAAAGTTTCAACTACGTCGTGGCCATCATGGAAATCGGCGGTAAAACAATCATGGCCGACGCAACCAGCAAAAATATTCCGCTCGGGTTCCTGTCGCCACATTGCCTGCACGCAGAGGGTTGGCGCGTGAGCGAATCGCGGGCGGGTTTTGTACCCATGCAAGAAAATGCTAGCAGCAACTTTACCCAATTAGCCGAACTGACACATAAAAATGGCAGTTGGGTAGGCAAAGTGTCGATCAAAAACACGGGTTACGAATGCACACGGGTTGCCAAAATCATTGAAGAAGGGGGGGAAGAAGCATACTTGAAAGAGATACGATCAGGGCTGACCGACTGGGAAATGGGCGAAGCACAGGTGCTTGCCTCGCCGGAAATGCCAAATTTGGTTATCGAAATTCCAGTCAGCATACCCACGGACGATGCCGATATTCTGTACTTCAAGCCTCCTTGTTACCACAATCTTGCCGAAACCTACTTTGCCCAAGAAACCCGGACATGGCCCATGGACTTCCCCTACGCGACTAACTTCAACTACATAGTCAAAATAGCGATTCCCGAAGGATATCAAGTTGGGGAAATACCCAAGGATGCCTTGGTGTTTATGGGAGACGAAAAAGACCTCCTGTTCCGATTCAATGGATCGAGTGATGAAAAGACAGTGACGATCGTTTCCAAATTCCAGATGAAACGCACGTTTTTTTCAGCGGAGGAGTACGCTGACCTACGCCAGTTTTTCAACCTGCTCTCTCAAAAAAACCAGGAAATCATTGTTTTCAAAAAAAACAAATAAGAGCGTGTTTAAAATTTAGTCGCCGGGCTGCAAGCGGCAAATTTTGCTTCATACTGCGTTAAAATTTTCGCCGTAGACACCCGGCTACGACTGCAAATTTTGCCTTGCCTGAAACAAAATTTGCTCGCTTTCGCCTCGGCACTAAATTTTAAACACGCTCTAAGCGCCTGAATGGCTCTACGACTCTCGCCCAACACTATGAAATACTACAATTCAATCGCCTGCATTGGTTTTTTTTGCTCCTTTTTAGGGGTCATCAGGGCACAAAGCCCTGCTGTGGCTCCGATAGCAGCCATTCCTGATTCTTTGACAACCAACGCAAACGCTGTCGTTCGGGAGCACGACCTTACTGTTAAAATCAACTCTCCCTCGAGTTTGGAAATATTGCGACGCGTAACGGTTTCGGTACTGGACAACCGTACAACCGACTGGACAGAAATCTATCTCCCTTACGGAGGCTTCCTTGATTTGCAATACCTGTCGTGCCAAGTACTTGATGCGGAAGGTGTAGTTCGCAAGAGGTTCACAAGAAAGGATTTTCAAGACCGAGCCTACTTCGATGACGCAACCATAGCTGACGACACGCGCTATCTTTACCTTGACTTGAGTGCCGAAGGCCGGCCCTTCACGTACGTGCTTGATTATTCCATGTCTTCGGAGACTGCTCTTTTATGCCCGAATTTTTTTCCTCAAGCCGAATTCAACACATCGGTGGAATTGGCGAAATGCGTCGTACAAATCCCCGAAGCGCTAAGCCTAAACTACCGCTGTGAACGGGCACCAGAACCCGCCATGAGCACGAAAAAAGGATACAAAAGTTACAAGTGGGTATTTGAAAACCTCCCGGCTATACCCGACGAACCGCTTAACCTGCCCTTGAGCCAACAGGCCCCGATAATATACATAAGCCCCCGCGAGTTTCAAACGAAAGAATTTTCCGGGTCGCTGGAATCCTGGAACGGCTTGGCAAAATGGAACCATCAAATGGTCTCGGCTTTGCCGGAACTGACCTTGGCAACCAAACAAGAAATTCAACACTTGACGGCCGGGCGCACCGAGGTGGAAAAGATCCGCGCGGTGTACTCATTTGTCCAAAATAACACGAGATACGTCAGCATCCAATTGGGCATTGGGGGTTGGAAACCGTTCGATCCAAATAGGGTACACACCAAAAAATTCGGCGACTGCAAAGCTTTATCTTGGTACACCAAAGTGCTATTGGATGCCGCTGGTATTCCTGCGCACTACACCTTGGTATCTGCCGGGGATGAACCACGCAATCTGATCCCGGATTTTCCCAGCAATACATTCAATCATGCCATCCTGACAGTGCCTACAACAGGAGGCGATACCTTGCATTTGGAATGCACGTCGCAGATCCACCCGTTTGGGTACATGGGCACTTTTACCGGAAACAGAAAAGCCCTGATGATTGCTGGCGAAGAAGGGCGCATCATAGATTTGTCAGCACCTGACACTCAGGATAATGTAAAACATGATTCCGTTCGGGTCAGGTTGCAAGACCCCCAATCTCCGGCACAGATCGAATGGAAGAGAACCCTGCGAGGCTTGGCCATCGAGGATGACAATTTTTTGTGGCTATCGTTCGAAACCGATCCGCAGAAGCACAAAAAATGGATTGATGAGCACTTGTCGATTAAAGGCGGGCAGGTAACCAAGTTCGATTGGGAAGCCCCACTAACCGAGCCGCAAGGAAGCGTGTCCATAGTAACCTCCAGTACACAATTGCTGAATATCACGGCCAAACGGATGTATCTCCAGTCCAATTTTTTTCAACCGTGGACAACCATACTCCCAGTAGACTCGGCACGTGTATCGCCGATTTTCCAGCGTTTTGGCCATACGTGGATCGCTGATCTTGTGCTTGATATTCCGGCAAAGTGGAAATCGGAAAGCCTGCCGTCTTCTGCGGAAGAAGTCAGTGCCTTTGGCCGATACAGCAGAACGGTGACCTATTCCTCCGGACAATTTGTGCTCCGCCGAAGTATCACTCTCGACGCGGGCATATTTCCCAAAGAGATGTATAATCAGCTGGCCGATTTCTACAAGAAGATGAAAAAAATGGATAACGAAAGAGTCGTATTCGTACGAGAGGAGTAACGCCCCTTCTACAAAATCGTCCCCCTCGCTGCATCCAGCATCCTTCGGCACTCAGCCAGGTCCGGCCCCTGGGCATACACCCGTAGCACCGGCTCGGTACCGGAGGCGCGAATCATGACCCATTTCTCGTCGCCAAGCAGGAACTTCCAGCCATCAATATCCTCCATCCCTTTGATGGTGTAGCTGCCGAACGACTTGTACTGCCGGGCTTTGCAGGCAGCAATGACCGCCTGTTTTTGCTCCTCCCGGATGTGCAAATCGTCGCGGTCGAAAGCAAACGCGCCCACCACATCGTACACTTCCTGCACCAGGCCCTTCACCGTTTTGCCGGTTTTGGCCATGAATTCCAGTACGAGCAAGCCCATCCAAATGCCGTCGCGCTCCGGGATATGGCCTTTCACAGCCAAGCCGCCCGATTCCTCGCCACCCACCAACACATCCTCAGCAATCATGATTTCGGCGATGTACTTGAACCCAACTGAGGTGATCTGGTACGGTAGACCGAATTTTTCGGCCATTTTTTTCAACTTGTCGGTCACGGAGAAGGTGAAAACGACCTTGCCGCGCATGTTTTTGTACTTGTACAGGTAAAGCAGCAGGATGAGCAAGAGGTGGTGGCTGTCCACGAAATTGCCGTCTTCGTCATACATGCCGATGCGGTCGGCATCGCCATCGTTGGCCAGGCCGGAGGTAATCTTGGGGTTTTTGCGGATGGTTTCGCTCAGGAGCTGCAGGTTGCGGTGGATAGGCTCGGGGGCTTGGCCGTGCATACCGGGATTCCAGTCGCAGTGCAGAAACACGGAGCGCGGCAGCAGTTTGCGCACGGCGCGTTGACCAGCCCCGTACATGGCATCGTAGGCCATGCGGCCTGCATTTTTTTTGATGGCCGACAAGTCGAAATTTTTGCGGACATGGCGCAAATACATCGTTTCGAGGTCCGTGTCCACGAACAGTTTTTTGTCGCGCAGTTCCTGTACAGTGGGCAGCTTGGACAGCGAGCAGGCCTCCGGGATGAGGGCTTCCACTTCCGCGATGCCAGCGGGTACCATCGGGCCACCGTACCCGGCTTTCAGTTTGTAACCGTTGTACGAGGGCGGGTTATGGCTGGCAGTAATGACCACTCCAATCTCGCTTTTGGTTTTCAACACGCCCAGCGATACCATCGGTGTGGAAACAAAACCTACACCGACGTGGCATTTGATGCCGAATGCACCGAGCACACGGGCCGCAGTTTCGGTGAAGAGCTGGCCACCAAAACGGCAGTCATACCCCAGAACGGCGCGTTTCATTCCGTGCTTTTTCATGTAGCGGGCGGTGGCTTCGGCCACGCGCATGACATTTTCTACGGTGTAATCGTCGGCGATTATGGCTCGCCAGCCGTCGGTGCCAAATTTGATCGTTGCAGCCATGGTTACAATTTTGTGTATTGAGTTGAATGTGGGCGCGGCAAAAATATCGGTGCTCGGCGTACTTTCGAGTATTTGGGAGGGATTATCTGTCGCTGATGTTTCGGCAGCACTTGGCCGCTGTCCTACCGTTCGATGAGTACGGCGATCGTGGCCACCATTTTTGCCGTCATTACCGATGTTTCGCCGCTGCGGGAAAACACCTCGCATTCCACAACAGCAATGGTTTTCCCGCAACGCAAAACCCGTGCGCTGGCCAACAAGAACTGCCCCGACGCGGGGCGAAGCAGGTTGATTTTGAACTCAATGGAAAGCGGACGGCGCGGCGGTTCGATCATCGATGCCGTTGCCACACCGCAGGCATGGTCTGCCAGAGATGCCTGCACGCCAGCATGTGCAAAACCGTTGTGCTGGGTCAATTTCGGGTCGAGAACGGCTTCAATCTCGCACACGCCGTCATGGGCACGGAGCAGTTTTGCTCCCAGTGTTTGCATGAACGGGGTTTGGTCAAAAATAGCCTGACAGTATTCTGAAATCACGTTTTTTGCTTTTTTTCAACAAAATAAACCACACCGAGATAGGCCCCGAACAACAGCGCATTCATGCCCCAAAAAACAACAGGCCAGTCGCCCAGCACCGGTTTGGCTAAACAACGGAGGCCGTACAACCCCAACGCCAAGACGACGTACAAGCCCATGCGGCCCAACTCATAGGGCACTGGATAGTGCCGCCGCCCGGTGTACCAGGTTGCTGCCGACATGAAGGCGTAGCACACCAGCGTGACCCATGCCGCCCCGGAGTAGCCGAACTGTGGGATCAGGACGAGGTTCAGGCCAATGGTGATGACCGCTCCGGCTACTGAAATCCACGCGCCGAGACCGGTGCGGTCTTTGAGCCGATACCAGATCGAAAAGTTGTAATACACCCCGAGAAGCAGGTTGGCCAGCAGCAGCACGGGCACCACGTGCAGCCCCTCCCAGTAGGTTGGCGCGATGAAATATTTGACCAGGTCGAGAAAAAGCAGAATGCCCAGCATACCTGCAGCAGAAGTGATTGTAAACCACTTGGTCACCTGCGCCTGCGTGCGCAAGGCATCTTTTTCGCCTGCATTTCGGAAAAAAAACGGCTCGGCTGCGTAGCGGTACGCCTGGGTGAACAGGGTGATCAGGGCCGCCAGTTTGTAGTTGGCTCCGAAAATACCGACTTGCCCCAGATTTTCCTGCGGCGTGCCCGGCAGCAGGTATTTCAGCATGGCCCGGCTAAACATCTCGTCCACGATACCAGCCAAACTGACGATGATGAGCGGCGCGGAATACCCGATCATTTTTTTCCAAAGCACGCGATCGAACGCCCATCGAATGGCGCGGAATTGCGGAACGAGCAGTGCGAGTGTGACCAGACTGGCCAGCAGGTTGGACAGGAAAATGTAGCCCACGCCCAAACCCGGCGACCACACGGCGTGTACCCAACCTATGCCGTTTTGGGCAGCCCATGGGCAAAAAACCAACCAGAACAGGTTCATCCCGATGTTCACACCGATGTTGGTCAGTTTAATAAAAACAAACCGTCGTGGGCGCTGCTCCAAGCGGAGCCGGGCGAAGGGTAGCTCGGCCAGGCAATCGAATGCCAAAATCAGGGCGAACCAACGAATGTATTCCGGGTGCCCGGGATATTCCAGCGCGTTGGCGATGGGCTGCGCAAAAAGCAATAATGCCCCGGCAATGAGCGCCGTGCTGCCAAAGAGCGATAACATGCCCGCGCCAAAGGCCTGTTCCCGGTCCTCTTTGGGTGTGCCAAAGCGAAAAAACGCCGACTCCATGCGGTACGAAAACAATACCATGACAAACGCCGAGGTGGCGTACAGGTCAATGACCGCTCCGTACTCGTTCGTGGAGGACAAAATACGCGTGTAAAATGGCACCAGCAGCATGTTCAGCACACGCCCGATGATGCTGCTCATGCCATACAACGCCGTTTCGCCGGCAAGTTTTTTCAATAACGACATACAATAGGTAAACTAAAAAAACGAGGGATGGGACTGTGCCGTCGGGCCGTAAAGGTATTGCTGCGCTGGCGGACTTTGAGATGAAAAAAACTCGCACGTTTTCCTCAAAATCGGGACAGTCAACCGCTATCCGGCAACTGCGAGATGCCTATCTTCGCGCCCGCATTCCGGCAACCTATCTGCCGTACTGATTGTTACTCGCGCACTATGGCCAAGGCAAAATCATCCACCAAAAAAACCGACGTTCCACAAACTGCTCCCGGGCTACCGCAGGTACCCGAACCGGCTCAGGAATTTATCGAAATAACCGGCGCTCGCGTACACAACCTTAAAAACGTGGACGTTCGTATTCCGCGTAACAAACTGGTTGTCATCACCGGCGTGAGTGGTTCGGGCAAGAGTTCGTTGGCCTTCGACACCATTTACGCCGAAGGCCAGCGCAGATTCATGGAAACGCTGTCCAGTTACGCCCGCCAGTTTATCGGCGAAATGGAGCGCCCTGATGTGGAGCAAATCACCGGCCTGAGTCCCGTCATCAGCATTGAGCAAAAAACTACCGGTCGCAACCCGCGCTCCACGGTAGGCACCGTCACCGAGGTATACGATTTTCTTCGCCTGCTTTTTGCCCGCGCTGGCGAGGCTTATTCCTATGTCACGGGTGAAAAAATGATCAAGTTCACCGAAGAACAAATCATCGAGCACATATCCGAAAACTATGCCGGGCAAAAAATCATACTGCTTGCACCCGTCGTTCGTGCCCGTAAAGGCCACTACCGCGAACTCTTCGAGCAAGTACGCAAGCAAGGCTATACCAAAGTGCGTGTGGATGGCGAAATCCTCGAACTTACGCCTGGAATGCAGGTGGACCGCTACAAAATTCACGACATTGAAATCGTTGTGGACCGCCTAAAGGTTGGCGACGATCGCGGCGACCGGCTGTATGATTCCATTAAAAAAGCCATGCGGTTGGGCGATGGAATGGTGCAGGTAAATTCTACGTCCTCTCCAGGAGAAGAGGAGGCCCTAAACGCGCCAAAGCGGGGACTTTCCGGCATTGGAAATCACGGTGGTACCGACAACGAAATCAAGAAAAAAACCCTCGGTGCAGACCAACCCGATAGTCGCGAAGAAGCCTCCCTCCCCGCCGGTACAGGGATTGGGGGCGGGATTTATTCCAAGCGCCTCATGTGCCCCGTTTCCGGCCTTTCCTACGAAGAGCCTTCGCCCAACACGTTTTCCTTCAATTCCCCTTACGGTATGTGCCCGCACTGTAAGGGTATCGGCGAAATGTACGAAGCCGATATGGCACGCATAATCCCGGACGACAGCAAGAGCATCAACGATGTTGGTATTGCTCCGTTGGGCGAGGTACGCGACAATATGACGTTCAAACAACTGCGTGCTATCGCCAAAAAATACAAGTTCTCGTTTTCAACACCCATCCGGGAAATACCGAAGGAAGCGCTGGACATGATCCTGTACGGCGGCGACGAGACCTTTGAAATAAGCATTACCTGGGGCGGCGACGAATGGAGCTACAACCTCGCTGCCGAGGGCATTTCCAATATGCTCAAACGCTGGTACACCGAAAGCAGCAGCGAAAAAATCCGCCAATGGGCCGAAGATTTTATGACCGTCGCCCGATGCCCCGAATGCCAAGGCTCCCGCCTTAAAAAGGAAAGCCTTTGGTTCAAGATCGGAGACCGTAACATCGCCGACCTCGCCGATCTCGACCTGACCGCCCTCTACGAGTGGGTGCAAAACGTGGATGCGTCACTCAGCGACCGCCAACGCGCCATCGCCCGGGATGTGCTCAAGGAAATTCGGTTCCGCCTGCATTTCCTCCTTCAGGTCGGCCTCGACTACCTTGCGCTCAACCGTCCCGCACGCACCCTTTCGGGAGGAGAAAGCCAGCGCATCCGATTGGCCACCCAGATCGGCTCCCAACTTACTGGCATCACCTACATCCTCGACGAGCCGAGCATCGGTCTGCACCAGCGCGACAACCACCGCCTCATCGTCGCGTTGAAAAACCTGCGCGACATCGGCAACACCGTACTCGTGGTGGAACACGACCGCGATATCATGCTCGATTCCGACTACCTGATTGACCTCGGCCCAGGTGCCGGTAAACTCGGCGGTCATGTGGTGGATATCGGCACGCCTGAAGCGTACATGCGCAACAGTACCCTCACCTCCGACTACCTCGCCCGCCGCCGCCGAATCGAGTTGCCGAATAAACGCCGCACGGGCTCGGGCGAGACCCTTGTACTACAGGGTGCCACTGGTCATAACCTGAAAAATGTGACACTGCACCTGCCGCTTGGCACGTTCATCTGCGTCACCGGTGTGAGCGGTTCGGGCAAGTCCAGCCTTGTCAACGAAACGCTATACCCTATCCTCCAACAGCATTTTTACAAAAGCCTGAAACGCCCTTTGCCCTATGAAAAAATAGAGGGGCTGGAATTGGTGGACAAGGTGATCGAGATCGACCAAAGCCCCATTGGGCGTACGCCACGCTCCAATCCCGCCACCTACACCAATGTATTTGGCGATATTCGCAAACTTTTCGCTGACACGCCGGAGGCTAAAATTCGTGGCTATGCACCCGGGCGTTTTTCCTTCAATGTGAAGGGCGGGCGCTGCGATGTGTGCGAGGGCGGCGGTATGCGGGTTATTGAAATGAACTTCCTGCCCGACGTATCGGTGCCCTGCGAACGCTGCATGGGGCGGCGCTACAACCGCGAAACACTCGAGGTGCTGTACAAAGGCAAGAGCATCAGCAACGTGCTTGATATGACCATTGACGAGGCTGTGATCTTCTTTCAGCCCATCCCCAACATATTTCGGAAACTGAAAACCCTGCAAGACGTGGGCCTCGGCTACATCTCCCTCGGCCAGCAGGCCACCACGCTCAGCGGCGGTGAAGCCCAACGTGTGAAATTAGCCGAAGAACTCAGCAAAAAAGACACCGGCCGCACTGTGTACATCCTCGATGAGCCTACCACCGGACTTCACTTCGAAGACATCCGCCACCTGCTGGCCGTGCTGAACAAACTTGTGGACAAAGGCAACACCGTCATCGTCATCGAACACAACCTCGACGTGATCAAAATGGCTGACTACATTGTGGACATCGGCCCCGAAGGCGGCGGCCGTGGCGGCACCATATTGTGCGCTGGCACACCAGAGGAAGTGGCTAAGGTGGAGACGAGCTGGACAGGTAAGTTTTTGCAAGGGGAGTTGGCGTAAGCCGTTTTTCGTCATTGATGCGCTGGTTTTGTGTCCAGGCGAATCAATGCCCGTTTGTGTGTAGAATTGAGAAAAAAACAACGCCAAAGGCCCCGCAAAAACTGTCCTCGACAGTTGAGGCAATCCGCCTACTGGCCGCCCCTATTCTGGCTTGCTCGATTACATTCGTACATTTTTTTCGTTAGCACATTCAGGCTGGGCTTTTTGCTCGACCTTCGCATGCGAATTCCAGTTTGGAAGCAACACCCGACGCACATGAACGCCCAACGCATACGCCTCATCATCGGCATGATGACCGCCGCCCTTATCGGTGTCATTTGTTTGCAGATCTACTGGATTGGCTGGAGTATCCGGCTGAACGAGGAGCAGTTTGACAAAAACGTATTTGCCGTGCTCAACCGGGTAGCCGACAAGCTCCAATATTTTGAGGACGTGGCCGCCCTGGAGGCGCTCAACACAACCTATCGGTTTTCCAATGAAGCCAACAGGAATGTCCGGCGTGCCGCCAAATACCTGGAAAACGGCTACTCCACCCGCCGGATCACTCGCACCGACAGCCTGCCCAACCCGGTCTCCGGATCTCAGAGTTTTGAAGACAACATGACCCTTTGGGAATACATGAAAGTGAGCCAGTTGGTAGACTCCAAACCGCTGGCCGAGCGTATCCAATTGGATTTGTTGGCCCAAACATTAAAAGAAGAGCTCGATGGGCGCGGCATGTACACGCCTTACCAATATGGCGTGTACGCCAAAGCGCGAAGCAGTTTTGTGGTGGTAAACGATCACTATGTTGTGGTAGACAACAGCCCAAAGGTCATTCACGGTGGTGCTGCCACGCTGTACACGTCACCTTACCGGGTGGCGCTTTTTCCAAAGGACATCGAGTCGCCTGGACACTTGTCCATTTATTTCCCCAATCGAACCAGCCTTGTACTCGGTTCGGTATGGGAAACCCTGGCGCTGTCGGTCATTTTTACCGGTATTATCCTGTTCTGTTTTTGGTACACCGTGCAGGTCATCTACCGCCAGAAAAAATTGTCAGAGATGAAGACCGACTTCATCAACAACATGACGCACGAGTTCAAAACGCCCATTGCTACCATCTCTCTGGCTACCGACAGCATCGCCAGCCCGATGGTGGTAAACAATCCGGACAAGATCAAACGGTTTGTGGACATCATACGGCAGGAAAACCGGCGCATGAACAGCCAGGTGGAGCGGGTGTTGCAAATCGCGCAATTGGACAAAAAAGATGTGCAACTCAGCCTCGCTGACGTCAATCTGCACGACCTCATTCAGCAGGCCGCAGGCAATTTCAGCCTTCAGGTGGAAAACCGTAGCGGTACACTCGTGCTTGACCTCAACGCGGAACGCCCGGTCATATCCGGCGATGCCACACACCTCGCCAGCGTGGTACATAACCTGCTCGACAATGCCAACAAGTACAGCCCGGAAAAACCCGAGATCATCGTCCGTACAAGCAACGTACCCAACGGGGTGGCCATTAGTGTAGAAGACAAGGGGGTGGGCATCGGCAAGGAGGCCCGCAAACACATTTTCGACAAATTCTACCGGGTACACACCGGCAACGTACACGATGTCAAGGGTTTTGGCCTTGGCCTGAGCTATGTTAAGGCCATCGTCACCGCGCACAAGGGTTTTGTAGACGTTTACAGTGAACCAGGCAAAGGCAGCTCGTTTACCGTGACGCTGCCCTTTGCCTGATCCAGTTTTTTATTTGCCAGCCAGTAAGGCCTTGTACCGCTCACTGTCCAAAAGCAGTTTCACAGCGGCATCCACTTCCGGGTCATTTTTCAGGTTTTTGCGCACCTTACCCCGGTGAAAGTGGAATCGGCCCACAATTTCCTGCTCGATCTCATGCAGGATTCGAGCTTTGTTTTTGAGCATTTCACCTTTTTTCTCCGCAACGATTTTCTTTTCGAGTATTGCGATTTCGGGTTCTATCGGGTAGTTTTGGTCCTTGGCCAACGTTTGAAGTTCTTTCAGTTTTTTCTCCAAATTACTCTCAAACTCAAAGTTTTTGCCTTGCACAAATCGGCTGAAAGCATCCCAATCGGTGAACTCAAACGCCTCGATGGAGTCAATGCCGGATGGGTTTTTGAGCGCCCACTCGGTGGCAAAGTCGAAGACCAGGTTTTGGTCATGCAACGCCCATACCACGCCGGTGGCCGTATCGTGTGGCATCATCACGTCGGGCGTAATACCGCCACCGTCAAGTACCCGGCGGCCATTGCGGGTTTTGAAGGCCGCACGTTCAGCATCAGGGATGTCCACAGGCTGGCCGTTTTTGTACCGGGCAGATTGGATACAGCGCCCCGAAGGGATGTAGTATTTGGCCGTTGTGAGCTTGATTTTAGCGTTGTAGCCCACATCCTTGGTATTCTGCACGAGGCCCTTGCCATAGCTGCGCTGACCGAGCAACACGGCTCGATCGAGGTCTTGCAGGGAACCAGAGACGATCTCGCTGGCCGAGGCGCTCATTTTGTTGATGAGTACCACCACTGGTATGTTTTCATCCACAGGGCTTAGTGTGGTTTTGTAACTGCGATCCCATTCCGGCACCTTGCCTTTGGTGCTGGAGATGAGCTCGCCCCGGGGCACAAAGACGTTGCAAACGTTGACGGCTTCATGCAGCAGGCCGCCGCCGTTGTCGCGCAGGTCGAATACCACGCCTTTCAGGTCAGGGTGCTTGGCCTTGAGGTCTTTGAGCGCTTTGGCCACATTTTCACCAGCATCCTGCGTGAAAGTGGTCAGGAAAATGTAACCGATGCCCTCGGCCACGATGCCGCTGTGCGGTACGTTGTTAGACGTTATTTCGCCACGCTCAAGCGTAATGCGCAGGTCTTTGCTTTCACCGGGGCGGCGTACCACAAGGTCGACTTTGGTGCCTTGCACCCCGCGCAGAAAAGCCATCACATCTTCCGGGCTACGGCCTTTGGCACTCTGACCGCTTACGCTGATGACTGCATCGCCGACCTTGATACCGGCCTTGTGGGCCGGGCTGTCTTCCAGGATTTCGGTGATAACCGCCCAATCGCCGGCCTTTCTGGCTTCGGCACCAATGGCGTTGTAGCGCCCGTCGTAGAGGTACCGGTAGCCCTCAATGTCGGTTTCGGAAATGTAGTTGGTGAACGGGTCAAGGTCGCCGAGCATGGCATCCAGGCCAGTACGCATCAGTTTGCCGGGTTCTAGTTCATCCACGTATGCGTGGTTGATTTCCCGGTAGGCATTGGTGAAAATCTCGAGATTTTTGATAATCTCGAAGTACTTGTTGTCCTCAAATCCTTTGAAGGCAACCAGGCCAAGGGCGGCCACGCAAATGAGCAGGAGAAATTTCTTGTGCATATTTATTCAGGTTAAAAGGTTTCGGGTTGGAGGGTTTCGGGTTGGAAGGCTGGGCAAAAATGGGGCAAGTTTGATGAGGGGAAACTATTTCCGACAAATTGGCGGGCAACGGTCTTTTTTAGCAGGGTTTGTCCGGATCAACCAAGCCTAAACCCGATTGGGCGGTCTCTGGTTCGAGGCATTCCACGAATTGCGCCGTTTGGTGAAGCGTATGTTACACTTAAAAACAGAGCGCGGAAGTGCATACCGCACCCCCGCGCTCCATCAGCCCAAAAATCAATGGACTTTAATCCTTCCTCTTGTCTTTTATCGGTGGTGGCGCTGGAGTTTCACCGTCCATGAATTTCTGGATTTCGATGCCCGTCGGGTTTACCGGATCATGTCGGAACAGGTTTTGCAAGTGTTCCCTCGCCTTAACATCATCCTTTTTCAAAAAGTAGTAGTAAACCAAGTACTCGTATGCCGAGATCAAGTCCTTTTTGTTTTTGACCGAGTCTTTTTCACCGATCACAACGTACTTTTCAAAAGAAGGTTGGGCCTTGCCAAACTCGTTCAAAATCGTTGAGTCCCCTGGGTTGCCGGCCACATCAGGGTCTAGTTTCGACAGCGCTTTGGCTCGCCAAACCCAGCCAATACCTGCGTCTGGAACGAGTTCGGTAATTCTGGAAAAAGCCTTTTCAGCCTTCACAAAACGCAGCGAGTCTGTTGTGCAGTAGTAGTGCGACAAGCCGAGATAGTAGGTAGCATTGACGATGGCCTGCGTCTCAGTCAACGAATCAATATACACCTGGTAGGCGATAGCCGCATCACAGAATTTTTTGGACTTGTAGAACATCTGCGCGATTTCCTCGTGCAGGGGCCACTTGGAAGAGTCCATTTCGATGGACTTGCGGTAGTTGCGCACGGCTTCCATCGTATCGC
>JBJXEZ010000119.1:0-8551 GCA_046153695.1 Saprospiraceae bacterium | reverse complement strand
GGCAGCACAAAAAAAGAACGCTAAACAACTGATAAACAGCGGTTTAGCGTCTTTGCTTTGTAGCCCGTACGGGAATCGAACCCGTGTTTCATCCGTGAAAGGGACGTGTCCTAACCCCTAGACGAACGGGCCTTTTACTGAGAGGGTCATCTTCAAAACCAACCTCTCGAATTGAGCGGGGCAAAGGTATAAGTGGCACGTCAACTTTTCCAAACAGCATCTGATTTTTTTGGAAAATAAATCCAGAAGTGTTTTTCAGCAACCCAATTCAAGGCGCTGCGCAAAAAGGTACTTGGCGCTCTTACCTGCTATGGGCCATTTTTTTGCCACGCAGGGCAGCCAGTATCAAAAAAAGACCCGGCGGTATTGCACCGCCGGGTTGTATTACAATCGGTACTGCTAAAAAGGCAATTTATTTGGGCATTCTCATTTCGGCGAATTATGCTCCACACGCAGTGGCGACATCGGCGTTTTGTTCAACACATTCGGCAAGGGGCGCAGCGGTTGTGCCCAAGGGGCGTTGCGCAGTTCCTCCATTTGCCGGCGTATGGTCGTGTTGGGTGCCTGGACCGTGCCGGGTAGGGGCAGGCTGCCAGCAGGGCGACGGGGACTAGTTTCCAGATCGGGTAATTGCGGGGTAGCAGGTTGTGAAGAGGACTCCTGACGGCGGTTTTGTGCCGGGTTGGACGTTCGAGATGCAGGCGCCGAAACGGTCGGTTGTGGCACTGCGACTTGGGTTCGGCTTGCGGACTCGGCGGCAACTGCGGGTTGCTCTGTAACGGCGGGCAGCGTGTCAGCATCAGGTTGGTCGGGGCCGGAAAACGCCAAGTACAGTCCCAACAAAAGCACTACTGCCATACCAGCCACGAGCAGGAGCGATTGAGCTGTCCAGCCTGATTTAGGTGGTTGGATGTTGGCTTGCACCTGTTCCCATACACGAGTCGAGGGGGTATCCCAGCCCGAAGGGGCTGAACGATCGGGCAGGTCCTCGAACGTTTTGCGAAACAGGTCGTCGAGGGATTTGTACTCTTGCGGATCTTCCATGTTAAAAAAAACCGGCGGGCCGGTGTGGTGGTTGGTGCGATTTTCAGGTGATGAATGATTTGTCCAGGATACGCTTGAGGTACTCGCGGGCCTTGAACAGTTGGCTTTTGCTGGTTCCAATGGAAATACCGAGCTGCTCGGCTATTTCCTCGTGGCTGAACCCATCAATAGCATAAAGATTAAAAACGGCTCGATAGCCGGGCGGCAGGCGTTGGAGGTATTTCAGCAAAGTTTCGGCATCCATGTTTGAGGCAAAGTCCTCATCGGTTCGAAACTGGTTTTCAAAAGGACTGAAGTCGGAGGTTTGGCGCAAAAAATCGCGTTGTTTTCGCAAGTGACTGAGTGCTGTATTCACCATAATGCGGCGGATCCAGCCACCCAACGCCCCTTCGCCCCGAAACTGTCCCATATCACGGTACACCCGCACAAACCCATCCTGCAGCATGTCCTCTGCTTCTGCCCGGTCGCGGGCAAAGCGCAGAAGCACCCGGAACATCGGCACACTGTACTGTTTGTACAGGGCGGACTGATGCAACGGATTGCTCTGGAGCACGCCCTGCACTAATTCCTGATCGGTGAGCTGTTGCATGAAGTTGCACGATTTTGGTTTGGTGGCCTATTATGTATTTCGGTTGCCCGATGAAACAAGATTTTTTTCAAAAAGAATGCGGGAACCAGAAATAAGCCGCTCAATTTTCCTCCAAATTGATTTTCAACTGAGCCAGAAAAAGGTCGCCTTCTCGCCCCACGGTGAGTTCATACCGGTCGGCGTAGATTAGGTCTAATTGACGTTTCACGTTTATTAGCCCAATACCCTCGGTATTGGACTGCCGCCCTTCCCCTTCCACGGTGTTGCGAACCTCAAATTCGAGCACACTGTCATGGACGTTCAGGCGCACGACGATATCGGCCCTGCCTGTGGTACTGCCTGCCCCGTGTTTGAAACTGTTTTCCACAAATGGCAACAAGAGCAGCGGCGCGATGAAACCGCCCGACGGGGCAATGTCTTCTTCGTAATGCACGCGAAGGCGCTCGTTGTAGCGCAATTTTTCCAGTTCGATGTAGTCCTGGATAATTCTGGCCTCATCGGCCACAGGTATGCGCTGTGCCCGGCAGTCGTACAGCACAAAGCGCATGATCTTGGAAAGCATCATGATGGCATCGGCGGTGCGGTCGCTCTTTTTCCTGGCCAGCACATACAGGTTGTTGAGGGTGTTGAACAGAAAATGTGGGTTTGTTTGTGCCCGCAGAAAACTGAGTTCGGACTGAAGTTTTTCGCGCAGCAGCTCCTGTTCGAACTCCAGGCTCTTGTAGTGTACCCGGATCATCTTGATCGTAGTAGCCGCAGCCACCGTGATGAACAAGTCGAACGCCACTAAATACAGTCCTGGCCAGTTGAAAAATGGCACGGCCCGGCCCGGATTGGTGATGGGGAAAAGTATAAATTCGGTCACGGCCCGATACAGCACTATACCCACAACAAAGGCCAGCAGGGTAAGGCCGATAAGTTTCCACAACTTGTCCCGGTCTAAGTAGAGCGGGATGATGCGGTAAAAAACAAAATACGTGAGCAGGATTTTTACGGGCAGAACAGCGGCTTCACCGTAAAAAGCCCGTTGAATCTCGATGTTGTTGTACAAACTGCCCAACCACGAGTTGAGCACCATATAAACCAACCAAAAAAAGATGTGATGCCCGATTCGGGTCCAGTCTAAGCGCTCCATAATATTTTTTTAAAGTCCGGCGAGACAGTGAGGGAGTAAAGTGCGCGATCACGCAAACGTATTTCTTTGATAGGCATTTCGGTGTCGTCAACAATACAATGGCGCAAATATGTGGGAAATCCCACCAAAATAATTTTGACTTTTTGATACGACGGCAACCAATGTCCTGTCAGGGCCTGTTCCAGACTAAACATGCGCTCATCGCCCTGTGTGGCCCAGGTTTTTTGACAAAACGCGCCCGATTCGTGGTCGTAGCCCTCGCCCGCATCTTCGTACAGGCTGCTGGTTTCCGCGCCATTTTGGTAATAAACGTACAGCGTGATCTCGTCCACGGGCTTTTCTCCTGTATGCTGGCGGACGGGGTAGGTACACAACACCGCGCCCGCCCGCACAAAAAACGGTATCTGGTCGGGCATGACGTTCACAAACATCTCGCCTGCGGAGGGCTGACCGGTCCAGAAATAGTACCAGTTTCCTTTGGGCAGGTACACCAACTGCCGTTGTACCTTGGGCTGGATCACGGGGCTGACCCACAGGTGATCGCCAAACAAAAAATCGCGCTCGTTGTCCCAAAATTTGGGATCGTCCGGATCGGCGAAAGCCGCGTGTCGGAGTACCGGGGTGCCATCCTGCGTATTTTTCCAAAGCGCAGTGTACAGGTACGGTAGCAGGGCATAGCGCAGTTCGATGGCCTTTTTCGCCAGGGCAGTCCATTTTTCTCCAAATGACCAGGGTTCCTGATCCGATGTGTGCAAGGCCGGGTCGGTCAGTTGGGCTTCGTCGGTCACGGCTATGTCGCCGCCTGCGTGCTGCCCCATACTGTGTACGCGCATAAGCGGGTGAAAAACGGCGAGTTGCAGCCAGCGGACAAACAGTTCGCCGTCGGTATTGCCGGCAAAGCCGCCGATATCCGTGCCGCAAAAAGAAAAGCCGGAGATGCTGAGGCGCTGGCACTGTACATTGGCAATGGCGAGGTGCTCCCAGTCAGAAAAATTGTCGCCCGTCCACACAGCGGCAAAGCGTTGGCCACCGCTGAAAGTAGCACGGGTGAGCAAGAACGGGCGTTTTTCGGGGCGCAAGCGCCGAAGGCCCTCCCATGAAGCGCGATTCATCTGCATTCCATACACATTGTGCGCCTTGCGGTGTCCGGCAGTGTGGCCCTCAAAATGGTGCAAGACAGAATCGGGCAGGGTCTTGTGGTTGACATGAAACACGGCTGGCTCGTTCATGTCATTCCAAAAACCGCTAACGTCCGTTTCCTGGTAAAGTTCCGCACACAAGTCGCCCCACCAGGCCCGCACCTTGGGGTCGGTGTAATCGGGAAATGCGCAAAACCCCGGCCACACAGGCCCTTTGGCCACGGCACCGTCGGCGTTGTGCAGGAACATGCCCTGCTCGATGCCCTGCTGGTAAACCACATAATCGGGGTCCTCCTTGATGCCGGGATCGATCATCACCACCGTCTGGAAACCGCGCTGGCGCAGTTCGGCCACGAGGCCCTTGGGATCGGGAAAATGCTCGCGGTTCCAGGTGAAACAGCGGTAGCCGTCCATATAGTCAATGTCGAGATAGATCGCGTCGCAGGGAATTTCAAGGCTGCGAAACGTGTCGGCGATTTCCAAAACGCGGCTGTGCGGGTAGTAGCTCCAACGGCACTGGTGGTAGCCCAAAGCCCACAGCGGCGGCAATTGCGGCCTGCCGGTGAGGCGGGAATAAGCGCGTGCTACGTCGGTGAGGCCGGGGCCGTACAGAAAATAGTAGTTGAGTTCGCCGCCATCGGCCCGGAAGGATACCGTGCTGTCGCTCTGGCTGTCGAAATCGAAATACGTGCGGAAGGTGTTGTCCAGGAAAATGCCGTAGGCGGCGCCCTGGTTCAGGCCGTAGTAGAACGGCACGGCTCGGTAGAGCGGGTCGGTTTCGCGGCCGAAGCCGAAGGCATCCGTACACCAGTTTTCAAAGGTTTTCCCGGTCAGGTCGGGGCTGCACGTTTTGTCGCCGAGCCCGAAGAACACCTCCTTTCGCTGGCGTTTTTTTGAAATTTTCAGTTCACACCAGCCTTGCAGGACGGTGCGACGGGCAGTATAGCCAGCATCGTCTTCGTTCAGCAGGTGGTCATCGAGGTCGTAAAACCGGACGCGGGCACCTGTTTTGGCTACCACGACCTGTAGCGGGCCGGAGGTCAGGACGTACTCATTGGCGCTCTCGTTGAGGGTAGCGGTCACCTTTTCGGTGTCGCGGTCGGGATCGAGGGCGTAGGAAATATCGGGTTGAAAAAGGCCGTCGGGGCTGTACCGCAGCCGTACGATACCAGGCGCTGCTACCAGTACGCGCAGGCAAACGCCGTTTCGGCAAACAAACTCATAGGCACCGTCTTTCCAGCGCACGGTGGCTACCTCATCAGGGGTGATGGTCTCGTAAACATCGTCATAACGCGTACTGACATCGGCCTCGGCAAAAGCAATTTCTTTTGGCGAGGCCGCTTCCGTTTGCATTTCTGTCGGCTCTTTGATTTCCATGCTGCAAAAGTCGGTCAAGTACCCTGCATTTTTATACAAAATTCCGCGAGCAATGCGCCTATATTTGCCGCGCTTGACCCCACAACCTGAACAAACGTATGACTGGACACCTCACTCCGACGCTGGTACTTGCCATTGTCCTCCTGTATTTCGCGATGCTGGTAGGCGTAGCGTATCTCACCGGGCGCAACGTGAGCAACGACGGTTTTTTTCTTGCCAACCGCCGCGTGCCGTGGTATGTGGTTGCCTACGCCATGATCGGCACCAGCATCAGCGGGGTCACATTCATCTCTGTGCCCGGCGCAGTAGGCCTCGAAACGGGGCTGAACCGCGGAATGGGCTACATGCAGGTGGTTTTCGGCTATTTGCTTGGCTATTTGTTCATCGCCACGGTGCTTATGCCGCTGTACTACCGGCTTGGCCTCACGTCCATTTACGGGTACCTGGAACAACGGCTCGGCCACTGGTCGTACAAAACCGGGGCGGCTTTTTTCATCCTCTCCCGAACAGTCGGCTCGGCAGCGCGGATGTTTCTCGCAGCGGTCGTTTTACAAAGTTTCGTATTCGAGCCGTTAGGTGTGCCATTCCCAGTCACTGTCGTACTGATGCTGGCACTTATCTACGGCTACACCTACCGGGGCGGGCTGAAAACAATCATCTGGACGGACACCATCATGACCACGTTTTTTCTTGTGGCAGTAGTATGGACGGTCGTTACCGTGGGCCAGGCACTCAACCTTGGCGTGGGCGATATCTGGCCCGCTGTGCGCGACAGCCGCTACGGGCAACTATTTTTCTTTGAAAATTTCCTCTCCGATCCCAACCACTTCGTCAAGCAATTCGTGAGCGGGGCGCTCATCGCCATAGTGATGACCGGCATGGATCAGGACCTGATGCAGAAAAACCTCGCCTGCAAAAACATCCGGGAAGCGCAGAAAAACATGACAGTCTTCTGCTTCTACCTCGTGCTCATCAACCTCGCTTTCCTCCTGCTCGGTGCTCTATTGTACATGTACGCGGGCACGCTCGGAATCGAACTGCCAGCCAAAACCGACCAGTTGTACCCCCAGATCGCGTTTCGCCATCTGGACACTGCAGCGGGTATATTTTTCGTGCTCGGCCTCATCGCCAGCACCTACGCCAGTTCCGACAGTGCCCTCACAGCCCTCACCACGTCATTCTGCGTGGATTTTCTGAATTTTGAAAAAAAACGCGAGCACCCTGACCCGTACGCTGCCGAACAGGACAAACTGGCCTATGCCGAAGCCACGGTGGCGCAACAGCGGCGCGCACGCACGATCGTTCACCTGGGTTTTGCCGTGGCATTCGTGCTCATTATCCTGCTGCTGAAAGCGTTCAGCGGCGGCGCGGTTATTTCCCTTATTTTCAAAATAGCCGGCTACACCTATGGGCCGCTGCTGGGATTGTTCGCATTTGGCCTGTTTACCGATCTGAAACTGCATCCCTGGGCACTGCGTATCCCGCGCCGAAATGCCAAGCCGTTCGAAATCCCGGCTGTGCTGCTGCTGTGCGTGCTGGCCCCGGTGCTCACCTGGGCGGTGGAAACGGGCTGCAAAAAATGGTTCGACGTGGGCTTTTTGACCATCCTGCTCAACGGAGCCATCACGTTCGCGGGGTTGTGGGCGATGTCGTATCGGGAGGACACGCCAGCGGAGTAAGGGCGGCCCTTGTGATCGGCATTACCGGCGCACAATCCCACCAACGCCTTCCAAATCCACTTCTGTACAACAACATCGGAAGGCTTTGGGCAATTTTTTCCCTGCTCATACCCTGGAGAGCCTCAACCGTGCGCGGGCTTTAGCGATAACCATCAAATCCTCTTGAAGCATGTACCTGTCCAGTTCTTTGTGTTCCTCCCGGGAGGCAAGTCCGGTTTGCTCCCGCTCCAAAAGCCATCTCACCCGCTTTATCGTCGCTTCGGAAGGCTTGAAGGCCAGTACTTGTTCCGGGGCCATGACCGCCAAAAAATTGATCAGGTCGTTGAAAGGATGTGCCGCTGTCATGGTGCAAATATAACGCAGAACTTCCCCAAGAGGCAAGTAGATTTTTCAGGTGAAAAGCGCCAAGGTGGCAGCCTTTCGGGTGCCCTCGCAATCCTCTTCTGTCTGGATACGGAGCAAGGTCGAAAGCGTTTGAAACGCTTCTGACCTTCAGTCGCAATCCTCTTCTGTCTGGATATGGTCTGGAAAGGTTTTTATCCAGTGCCGATGTCCCAAGGAACGCGGACAAATTTATGCATCAAAAACAGGTTTTGCAAGCACTCATTTCTCCGCCCACTGCCGGTTGGCTTACAGCGGAATATGAACCGCCGCCCTTCACTTCCTGCACCGAAAATGCAAAAAGTACCCCACCACCTGCGCGTCCTGCAGCGACGGGTACCGGCGCACCACGTCGTCGCTTGGGTACGGTTCGTACAGGTGCTCGAGCACAAAGCCGGCTGCCCGTATGGCCTCGAACCACTGCGTAAGCGTTTGGTTGAACAGAGGCACCTTGAACTTTTGGTAGGCTGCTTTCAGGTGGTCCGGCGCCGCACCGAATATCCACTCCTGCACGATGCGGCCGTTCAGGTTTTTGTAATAATCGCCGACCTCGATGGCGTAGGTCAGGCCCGTTTCCGCGCGCAGGTTTTTTCGGTGCGGGGTATCGAAACAGGGGTGCGTGATCGAAAACTGAAAAAAACCGCCGGGTTTCACCACCCTGAAAGCCTCCCGGATCGCCAGCCCGGCATCGGGAATGTCCATCAGGCACATGAACGACGTAGCAAAATCGAAGCAGGCATCCGGGAAGGGTAGTTTTGTCGCACTGGCCACCTGGTACGCGATGCCCGTCGGGTGTCGCGCTTCGTATTCCCGGGCGTTTTCGATGAATATTTCCGAGATGTCCACCGCGTGCATGCGCGCGCCTCTTTGAGCAACCAGGCGGGTGTTGTTGCCTTCGCCACAGCCGATGTCGAGGCCGGTCAGCCCATGCACGGGCGGCAGCGCTGCTAAAAAAGCAGGTGTGTTCAAGTGATCGCGGTACACGTCGTAGCCCGCACGGGTAAGCACCGTCCAGGCGGCGGCGTTTTGGTTCCAGTGTTGGCCGGCTTCTTCTTCAGTCATGTGTATTGGTCTAAGGGTTTAGAGCGTGTTTAAATTTAACATTTCGGCGTCAGGCCGTCCAATTTTACCCTGTCCTGCGTTATTTTTTTCGCCGTATTGCCCACATACACCTGCAAAAAATGCCTTGGTCAGAATAAAATTGAAT
>JBJXEZ010000101.1:0-7286 GCA_046153695.1 Saprospiraceae bacterium | reverse complement strand
AGCAGCAGCACCGGCGGCAGGAACGCGCCCCGCTCCCGGTCGGCGCCTACTACGTCGAACTGCTCGATGTTGCCGTGCACAATGGGGGTGCTTTCAGCCAGTACAGCGAGTTTTTCGCGTACGCGGGCCAGTTGGGTGCGGTTGATGAGTGCGCCCATGCGCACGCCCTCCACGGAAGGGTCGCCCACGGTGGTTTGGCCGAGTGCCTTGGACAGCGCGGCCTGCACATCTTCCAGCAGGTTTTCGGGCACGATGATGCGGCGCACGGCGGTACATTTTTGGCCGGCCTTGGTCACCATTTCGCGGCGCACTTCCTTGATGAACAGGTCGAACTCCGGCGTACCGGGCACGGCATCTTCACCCAGCACGGCGGCGTTGAGCGAGTCGGCTTCCATCGTAAACGGCACGGAATTTTGGATCAGCGCCGGAAGCGCCCGCAGTTTTTTGCCGGTTTCGGCGCTGCCGGTGAAGGTGACCACGTCCTGGCTTTGCACCGAATCGAGGATGCCGCGCCCCTGACCCACGAGCAGTTGCAGGGCGCCCTCGGGCAGGATGCCGGACGCGACGATGTCGCGCACCATCGCTTCGGTGAGGAAGGAGGTTTGTTCGCTGGATTTCACCACGGCGGGTACGCCGGCGAGCAGGTTGACGGCTATTTTTTCCAGCATGCCCCAGATGGGAAAATTGAACGCGTTGATGTGTACGGCCACGCCCCGCTTGGGGGTCAGGATGTGGTGCCCGACGAAGGTGTTTTCCTTGGACAAGCGGATGACCTCGCCCTCCACAAAGTACGGCTCGTCGGGGAAGCGGCGGCGCAGGCTGCTGTACGCGAACAGGTTGCCGATGCCGCCCTCGATGTCTACCCAGGAATCGGCCTTGGTGGCGCCCGTCCAGTGGCTGACGGTATAGTATTTTTCCTTGCGCTCCAGCAGGTAAAACGCCAGCGCCTTGAGCAAACGCCCGCGCTCGGGGAAGGTCATGCGGCGCAACGTAGGGCCACCCTTCCGGCGGCCGTATTCGAGGATGGCGGCGTAGTCCAGTCCCGCATCGGAGGCGGTGGAGATGATGTCGCCCGTGTAGGCATTGTACTGGGGAGTGCCGTCGCCGTCGCCGGAAACCCAGGAGCCGAGGACGTAATTTTGAAGTTTTTGCATGATAAAAATGGGTTAGAGGGTTTCTGGTTAGAAGGTTTCGGGTTAGGAGGTTTCGGGTTGGAAGGTTTCGGTTGGGTTCTCGTAGGGGCGGCCCTTGCGGCCGCCCTGGTTGGTTGGTTGATTGGGGCAAAAGTAGGGCGATTCCCGTTGTTTCCGAGGCCAATTTTTGGTCTCGGCTTGTGCGTGGGAAGTGTCGCTGAGGCGCACAGCGTTATTGGAGACTCACAGCGGTGTAGTTGAAATTTTCCTGCAAGACTCTACAGCAAAGGGCAAACAAAATGTGAAAAAACAATCAACAAAACGGGCTTCTCTGATAACTTCACCGCCTGTTTGGGATGAATTACCGCGTGTACTCAATCAAGGATCAAACGATGAGAAATTTCTTTATTTGCATAGATCTGCTTGCCTGGCCGTTTTGGGCATTTGCCCAAAACGAAAAAGGCGCCACTCGCCTCTCACCCGCTCACGCGCTCACCGGCTCACCCACTGTGACCTACGCCGTCGTCGTCGGCATCTCCGACTACCAGGACGCCGCCATCCCCGACCTGCGCTTCGCCGACCGGGACGCCGAGGCATTTGCCAATTTCCTGCGCTCGCCGGCTGGCGGCAGTTTGGACAATGACCACCTGAAGGTGCTGACCAACCAGAACGCCACCGCCGGCCGCATCGCCGAGGCGCTCGACGGCCTTATCGAGCAGGTGAAGGAGGGCGACCAGGTCATCATCTACTTCAGCGGCCACGGCGACGTGGAACGTAAAATTTTCTCCCAACCGGGCTTCCTGCTCTGCTGGGACGCCCCGTCCCGGGTGTACATGGGCGGCGGCACCTATTCGCTGGGATTTCTCGAGGCGGTCGTCACCACGCTGTCCACGCAAAACCTGGCCAAGGTCACCGTCATCACCGATGCCTGCCACGCCGGGAAACTGGCGGGCAACCAAATCGGAGGGGCGCAGCTCACCAGCGCCAACCTGGCGAAGCAGTACGCCAACGAGGTGAAAATCCTGAGCTGCCAGCCCAACGAGTACTCGCTCGAAGGCGAGCAGTGGGGCGGCGGTCGAGGTGTGTTCAGCTACCACCTTGTGGACGGGCTGTTCGGCCTCGCCGACCGCAACGGCGACGGGCAGGTTTCCGTCGGCGAAATTGACCGCTATTTGGAGGATAAAGTGACCGCAGAAGCTGCGCCGCAGAGCCAGGTGCCGATGCTGTTGGGCAACAAGACCGAGCGGCTGGCGACGGTCAGTGCAGCCATTTTGGCGGAACTGAAAAAAGCGAAGTCCTCCGGGATGCCCGTTTTTGCGGCGACCGAGAGCCGGGGCCTGGAAGACAATGTGCTGGAGAAACTGGATTCCAGCATTGTAGAAAAGTATATTGCTTTCAAAAAAGCGGTGGCCGAAAAGCGGTTCCTCCCGGATGCATCATCCTCCAACCCCCAACCTTCAGCCGATGAACTCTATACCTCGCTCTCAGCCGAGCCTGGTCTGGCCCCGTTGCACGGTTTTATGCGCCGCAACTACGCTGCCGCCTTGCAGGACGATGCCCAGCAAGTGCTAAACAATTGGATGAAGACCAGTGTCGACCATATGCAGGAGGCAGCGGAAGCTGGCCAAAAAAGGCGCTTACCCCTAAAAGTGTTCACGGAAAAAGTCAGGACATTTCCTCGCCTGCTCGGGCGGGCAGCCGAACTGCTGGGTAGTGGCCATTATATGTACGCCACCCTGCAGGCCAGGAAGTATTTCTTCGAGGGCTATCTCCTGACCAACTCGGACCCGAACCCAAACCGGGAACTGGGCGAAAAGTCACTTGCTGCTTTCCGCAGGGCACTCGACTGGCAAGCGGAACTGCCGCATGCCTGGTGGCAGATGAGCAGGGTGCATGGGTACAACCTGCTCCAGCCCGATTCGGCGGAAGCGCATGCCCGAAAGGCCATGGAGTTGAACCCTTCCTGGGTATTTCCATACACCGATTTGGCATATATGTTTTCCGGAAGATACAAAGAGTTTGACCGGGCAAAGCCTTGGCTGGAGCAGGCCATGCAACTGGATTCCAATTCGGCATATGTCAGGAATTGTTGGGGGGTATATTTTGAAAACAAAAAAGAATTTTTCAAGGCAGAGCAGCAATACAAAAAAGCTATTCAACTGGATTCGACCTTTGTCGTTGCCTACGGCAACCTGGGAAATGATTATTTTTATACCCGCCGCTATGCGGAGGCAGAGCAACAATATAAAAAAGCCATCCAAATTGATTCGACCCTTGGCCATCTCTACCACGGACTGGGGGCGGTTTACATTAGAAGCCTCCGTTATGCAGAGGCAGAGCAGCAATTCAAAAAAGCCATCCTGCTCGATCCGACTTTTCTCGGTTACTACAACAGCATGGGGAATCTTTACAAGGAAACCCGCCGCTATGCAGAGGCAGAGAAGCAATTCAAAAAAGCCATCCAACTCGATTCGACCAATCTCTTTCCCTACTACGGTTTGGGGCTTGTTTACACGGCCACCCGCCGCTATGCCGAGGCAGAGAAGCAATTCAAAAAAGCCATCCAACTCGATTCGACAGAAGCCAATACTTACGTCGGCCTGGGAGCAATGTATTGTGATTTTTTAAGACGCTACGACGAGGCAGAGCAACAATTCAAAAGGCCATCCAACTTGATTCGACCTTTGGCAATGCCTACCAAAGTCTGGGGACTGTTTACTTTAATACCGGCCGCTTTTCCGAGGCAGAGCAGCAATACAAAAAGCCATCCAACTCGATTCGACCCAAGTTCTTGCCTACGGCGGACTGGGGGTTGTTTACGAGAACACCGGTCGCTATGCCGAGGCAGAGCAGCAACACAAAAAAGCCATCCAACTCGATTCGACCAATGTTTTTGCCTACAACAACCTGGGGGTTATTTACAGGAAAACCGGTCGCTATGCCGAGTCAGAACAGCAATTCAAAAAAGCCATTCAACTTGATTCGACTCATGCCTTCGCCTACGCCAACCTTGCAGTTGTGCAAAGCATGGCAAACCAAATGGAAGCGGCCTTCATCAACCTTGAAAAGGCTTTTAAAAAAGGCTTTTTTTTCTTTATCGAAGCACAGAATGACCCTGATCTAGCCCTGATGCGGGAGCAAAAGGACCGGTGGAAAGCGATGATGCAAAACGTCCTCGTGCCGGATACAACGGATGCCAGGGCATGGAACAACCTCGGGCAGGTGTACATCCAGGCTCGTAAATACGCTTCAGCGGAGGAGGCGATGCGCAAAGCCGTTGCCCTCGATGCCATGTCTGTCTCTTGGCGGAACAACCTTGGGTTTGTCTTTCTCAACCTCGGTCGCTACTCCGAAGCAGAAGCAGCCTTGAAAAAAGCCATCTAACTCGATTCGGCGTACGCCAACGCCCGCAAGCACCTTGGCATTGTCTGTTTCAAAACAAACCGCCCCGACGAGGCCCGGCAGCACTTCCTAAAAGCGATAGCGCTCAACCCCAAGTATGCGCCATCGTATCTCGGCATGGCCGGCCTCCTCCATTCAGAAGGAAAAACCACCGATGCCATCGGCTACGTGGAGCAGGCCATTGGCAAGGGCAGTACCTTTGAGCAGTTGGAATCGGACTTGGATCTCGCCCCGCTGCGGGAGCAGGCGCCGTGGAAGGAGTTGATGAAAAAACACTTCCCGGACAAGGTAAAAGACTGAAGCAAAGAGACGGAACAACCTCAGGCAGGATTGGCTTCTATCCAGGCCTTAATGGTGGAGATGAAGAGTTTCATGTCGGTGAGCATGGCTTCGAGGTCGGTAGGAGCAAGCACTTCATTTATTTTGTAATCAGCATCCGTTCGGGCATCAAAAGCATCTTTGACCAAACGGGTAAAGTGTTTCGGAAAAATCCCTGTATGCACGAAATGCTTGTTGAACCAGCCAATCATTTGCATATGCTTGGAGGTTTCGAATTCCCGCAGCAAACCGAGCGCGAGCATGGCATAATACATACCGTAGTAAATCCGATTCGTGGCCAATTCGAGGTGATTATTTTCCAAACAGGATTCAACTCGCTGAACGGCTTGTTCGGCCTGTTGAATTCGCAACGAAATAAGATGGTGGCGCTGTTCCGAACTTATCATGCGTAGATGCCTTGAGAAAGTGCTTTGACAAAAATCGGTTCATAACCTCGAAAGGTATTTTTCAACTCCTGGTCAGAAACGACCAGCGTTTGAGTGAACACGTCATAATCCAAATCCACATCAGCCATGATGAACCGAATGGCACGGACTGTTTTTCCGTCATAATCCCCCCGAAGAACCACCACAAAATCCCAGTCCGACCACCGGGTCGGCTTGCCCCAGGCCCTGGAGCCGAACAGAATGACATCCTTGATCTTGTCGCCGAACGCAGCCGTGAGGCGTTGCTTGGCGGCTTGCAGGATTTTATCGCGCTTTTTCATAAAAAATGAACCGTAGTTTTTGCAAAACTACTGAAACTGTACTGCCATGAAAAATTTCTTTTTTGCTTTCATCTTTTTGAATGGCATCTCGCTGTTTTCCCAAACTGCGAAAAGCGCCACGCCCCTTGCAACTCAAAACTCAAAACCCAACACTCAAAACTCCACAAGAGCCGTCGTCGTCGGCATTTCCGACTACCAAGAAAAGGACATCCCCGACCTGCGCTTCGCCGACCGGGATGCCGAGGCGTTTGCCAACTTCCTGCGTTCACCGGCGGGCGGCTCGCTGGACGGCGACCACCTGAAGGTGTTGACCAACGAACAGGCGACTATGGCGCAATTTGCCAAATCCCTTAACTGGCTCTGGGAAGTTTGTAAAGAAGGCGACGAGGCCATCATTTACTTCTCCGGCCACGGCGACGTGGAGAAAAAAAGCCTGACCCAGCCGGGCTTCCTGCTCTGCTGGGACGCCCCTGCGAGGGTGTACATGAGCGGCGGTGCCTTCGCCCTGCCCATGCTGCAGGAGGTCATTTCCACCCTGTCCACCCAAAACAAGGCGAAAGTGTTGGTCATTACCGATGCTTGCCATTCCGCAAAATTGGCGGGAAGCGAAATATACGGTGCGCAACTCACCGGCCAGAATCTGGCAAGGCAATACGCCAACGAAATCAAGTTGCTTTCCTGCCAGCCCAACGAGTACAGCATAGAGGGCGAGCAGTGGGGCGGTGGCCGGGGCGCTTTTTCCTACTACCTCGTGGACGCCCTCTACGGCATGGCCGACGCCAACAACGACCTGTCCGTGAACCTAAAAGAAGTGGGGCGCTACCTCGAAGACCACGTGACCGTAGAGGTAGCCCCCGTGAGCCAAAACCCGAAAGTCGTTGGCAACCCTTCAGAACCGCTTGCAAGCGTGGATGCCAACTTACTGGCCAACCTTCGCTCCGGCAAGACCAGTCAAATGCAACTACTTTACCGAATCGAAAATCGGGGCATGGAGGACGACGTGCTGGCCGGGGTGGACACCACCACGCTGGAACTTTACCGCCTTTTCCAAAAAGCGCTGAGGGACAAGGTCTTCCTTGTCCCCAATGCCGGGGAACCTGCTACTGCCACCGCCGATGCCTACTACGAACACCTCATTGCCGAGCCAAAAATGCAGCGCCTGCACTCCACCATGACCCGCAACTACGCCGCCGCCTTGCAGGACGATGCGCAGCAGACCCTGAACGAATGGCTGAAAACCAAACAGGAGGTTTCCTTCGAAGCCGTTGCCACCGAACGCCTGCCGAAAAAGGTGTTCACCGAAAAGGTCAGGGCATTTCCCCGCTGCCTCGACCGGGCCGCCGAACTGCTGGGCAGCAAGCACTATATGTACACCGCACTCAAGGCCCGAATGTATTTTTTCGAGGGCTACCTGCTGGCAAATTCCAACTTGAACCCTGACAAGGAAAACGGCGAACGAGCCTTGACGCTGTTCCGCCAGTCGCTCGAGTGGCAACCCGAACAGCCGCAGGTCTATTGGCAAATGAGCCGTGTGTTTGGCTACAACTTCCTCCAACCTGATTCGCTGGAATATTACACGTGGCGGGCCGTGGAGGTGCACCCAAACTGGACAACCCCCTATACCGACGCCGCTTATTGGCTTTTCTTCCGATACAGGCAACAAGATCGGGCAAAGCCGTTCTTGGATCGAGCAAGCCGGATAGATT